>JBHIAL010000027.1:0-9910 GCA_046758525.1 bacterium | reverse complement strand
TATATTCGCGGAAAAGTAGAAGATTATAGGCTTGGTAAAGAGATAAATTTATTTGAATTAGACGAAGATGACCGCGATAAGCTTAATCTCTACCTCAAAGAATACTGCCAAGATTTTAATTTGAACTTAAAAGAAATTCTAAAAGATAAATTTATAAAATTAATCCCCTATACCCATCGTCCCTATGGCAGCCTTTATGCCTATTAGAATGCTGTACCATGTCCCCTCATCTTTGGCTTTTGAAATAACATGCCCACTTTCTTGCCCAGGTTGAAAACCATCTATATTATCATCATAAATTTCTTCTTCAGCGAGAACCTCACTGGTGGTGATTTTAACTCTCCCTCAATCAAATCGTTTATTCGATTTAGACAGCGAAGAAAAGTTGACTTCCCACATCCAGAAGGTCCCATAATGGCCGTTCGTATCTTGTCTGGAATAGATAGGTACATCATTCGAGAAAGTCCTGACTAAAAGAAGATTGATTTCCAAGTATCGAACCCACAGGCTTTACAACTTATAGAGAAGATGATGTCTCTACCCGTTGACGATCAGGGTAGTAATGATCTCCTGACCCCTTACATTTTTTCAGCCTGCTACCCAAGCATCGGCTTTTTTAAGAAGTGCCCCTTTGCCCTAACCATTTAAACATATGTTCCAAATTCTTCAAAGGCCTGGTACATAGCCTCTACATTAGCCAGGGAGGCATCAGAGTTAATCTCTCCATAAGCTATAAATCCACCCTGGGGAGAGGAGAAAAGCTTAATGATATTTCTTATATATTCCCTTACTTCCTCAGAGGGAGCTCTTGTTAATATATACTGCCGGTCAATATCGCTTCTAATACATGCTTTCCCTCTAACTACAGTGGATAGCCTAGCAAGGTCCATGGTTGAAAACTGGGGATTAAGCACATTTACACCTATCTCAATTAGATCAGGGACAATATCCAGCGTATACCCATCGGTATGAAAATGAACATGCAAACCCCTTCTGTGAACTTCATCAAATAGCCTTTTATAATAGGGTTTAAATAATCTCCTCCAGGTCGCCGGGTTGATCATGAGCTGGAGTTGAGTTCCCCAGTCATCTTGAAAAAGAATAGCATCTATATCAAACCGGGCCCAGTATCGAACAGTCTCAAGGTTGTACTCTATTATCCTCTCTGCCAAGTAGTTAATTCTTTGGGGATGCTCTACAATATCTATTAGTAGCCTCTCATATCCCCTTAGCCACTGGAGGAGTTCAAAAAGATTTCCTCCATAGGCAATGATGTATTTTTCCTGTTCTTTAGCTTGTTGAAGTGTCCTTTCTATCTGAAGTATATCAAATCTCCAGTAGGCAAGGGGATCGGGGAATCGGTAATTTTTAACGTCTTTCCAGTTTGTCAGAGGATGCTTAACTACCTGCCCGACTATACCAGGGTCTATTCTCCGCCACACACATCCCCACTCATCCATAACATCACCTTTTTTGCCCACCTCTCCGTATTGAAAACTCCTTGCCTCTATGTAGCTAAAATCATCATTTATTGTTATGGATTCGGCAAGTTCCTGAGTATACTTGTAGCCTGCAGTAGCCGGTTTTCCTCCCTTACCCTTTTTAGTCAGATCCTTGGGGTACTTTTCCAGAATCTGGTTTAACTTCTCACCAAATCTATACCAGGCTGCGGGAAGAACAGCGTGCATGAGAGGTAATCTATCAATTCCTCTAAATTCTACAGCTCTTTTTACCCTTTCCCTGCTACTTAGACTCAACCCTAATGTCCTTTGTGGCTCTATTCAGGAAATTTTTTTTTGCCTTATTCCGCAAGTTACAAATTTTATCTGTTCTGAGGACCCCTTTATCAAATATGGCTGAACCTACGACAAATGCATTAACACCTGCATTGGCCATATCAACAATAGACTTCTCATTCACGCTTCCATCTGCTTCAATATCTATATTAAGTCTCCTTTCCTGAATTACCTGTCTAAGACAAAAGGCTTTGTCCAGTACTGCTGGAATATAATCTGCGCTTCTTACTCCAGGAATCTTATGGCCGGGGTTCACCATCATCAGCAAAACTACATCTAAATCCGTTAGTATATTTTCAATCAGGCATATAGGAGTAGCTGGGTTTAAAGCAACACTTGCTTTCCCACCTTTTTCTTTAATTGCTTGAATTACATCGTAGAGATTTGTGCATGATTCGGCATGAACACAGATGATGTTTCCTCCTGCCTTGATAAATACTTCCACATATCGAAGAGGATTGATTATCATCATGTGGACTTCGAAGGGAACAGAAGTTAAAGATCGTAAGGCCTCAATTTCCAAGTGACTCAATCCAATATCAGGTACGAAATTTCCATCCATTATGTCAAAATGTAGTCGATCCGCTCCGGCCCTTGTTAAAGCTCGGATCTCTTCTCCAAGATTGGTCAAATCAGCACACATTATTGATGGAGAAATCTTTATCAGACTCATAAACAAACCTCTTATCTTATTCCAGATTAGCGTGGACTTTCCACATCTTCTCTTCACTGATGTTGAGTCTTTTTTGAAGAATCATACTTACACAATCACTAAAGATGAGAAGAGCTTGTTCGAAAAGATTAGTCATTGGCTGCTCAGAAACAGGCTCATCGGGAGCTTTTAGTTTCGTAGGACAGGGAATCCTTACCGAGATATTCGCCATTTTCTTTAGAGTTGAGTTCTTTGCCGCAGTAATTAGGGCAACTTTAGCCCCAAATTTCTTAGCCACTCGAGCGAGGGTCACAGAAGTAATAGTTTCTCCTGAACCTGACCCAACCACTAGGATATCTTTATTAGTTATGGCTGGTACTATGGTTTCCCCTACTACGTAGGAATCTATCCCCAGGTGCTTTATCCTTTTAGCAAAGCATTGCATCATGAACATGACTCGTCCTACTCCCATTACAAATACTTTCTTTGCTGAGAGGAGGAAATCAATAAATTCATTGATTTCCTCCTCCTTTACTTTAGATAAGGCCGAGTTTATCTCTCGGCAAACCTGATTTTGTAAAACTTGAAAGTTCATGGTACTTCTCTTCTTTGACTGAAGAAATAATTTGAGTGCCAATTTCCTGTTAAAAAGCCCCACTCACCCTTCTGTATTCACGGCTCTATAGTTTAGAGTGTTTTCTCAGAAATCGCTGAAGTTCGGCATATGTAGGCAAAGAAGGGATGACCCCTTTTCCTGTAGCAGTTAACGCTCCAGCAGCATTGGCAAACATTAGAATATCGTCAGTTTCATCAACGCTGAGGTCCCAAATGTATTTGCCTTTCTTTTTCCAATAGACAACTCTTGATAAAATTGCTGCAGTGAAACTATCCCCACATCCTGTAGTGTCCACTACGTGAACCTTGGGAGCTTTTACAAATCTAAATAGCCTGCCTGTATTTATGAAACTACCACATTCTCCATCTGTAATTATTACTATTCTGGGCCTGTAGTTCAAAATCTCATTACTTCCCTTTCTGACGTCACTTGTTCCGGTCACGAATTCAAGTTCTTCAGTATTCATCCTGACTAAGTCGGATTGCCTTAACCCCTCTTTGATCCTTTCTTTAGCCTGCTTGAAATCTGTCCATACCTGAGGACGAAAATTTGGATCGAAAGAGATTAGGAGGTGGTACTTATGGGAATATTCAAGGCAGCGAAGCGTAGCAGATAGAGACGGCTCGCTGCTCATACTTATTGACCCGAAGTGAAATATACTTGCCTCTGAAATTAAAGATTCATCTATATCCTCCGGGACCAACTTCATGTCGGCTCCGGGATGGCGGAAAAATGCGAAGTTTCTCTTCCCATCCCTTGTGTTAAAAACAAAAACTAAGGTAGTACGAGCCTCACCAGTAAATTTTAAGCCTCTTGTGTCAACTCCATGCCCAGTAAGTGCCCTTCCTAAAAAACTCCCAAAATGATCATATCCCACTTTTCCTATAAAACCGGATTTGACTTTGAGTTTTTTCAGTCCAGTGGCTACATTGGCAGCTCCACCTCCTGGTATAGCTATATAGGATGTAGCCTTTTCTAATGGGACTCCAACTTCTGAACAAAACATATCTACCACCATTTCACCCATACAAATAATCTCAACCATTAGGCAATCGCCAGTCTTTCATTAGTTTATGGCACTTACCCATCTTTTTGTAGTTATCCGGCGCTTATCTGTTTTAACTGAGGGAGAGTTCACTTTCTATGGTCTCCTCTATTCGACGACGATAGTAAAGGAAGTTTTCCAAAGAAACATCAGGGGGTATGAGATGGTCAACAGTAGGAATGTAACCCCCTTTTTTGAGCATAAAGGGAATTTTTCTTTCTAATTCCTTATCAATATCTTCTTTGCTTTGGGCTAATGCTCTTTTGTCGATTCCTCCTATTATTTGAAGTTTAGGAAAGGATTTTCTTACCTCGGCTATGTCCATATCCGCTGCCACTTCCATAGGGAAAAGGCCAGTGACCCTTCCTTCTAAAAAAAGAGGAATTAGTTCCCAGCAGTTACCATCGGTATCTACCATTATGTTCGTCACTCCATTATCTCTCAAAAAGCTGGTAAACTTCCTATAGGCGGGAAGCATAAATTCTCTAAAGAGGCCAGGTGAGATTAAAGGACCCGTTTTATAACACATATCCTCCCACATATTAAACCACTCAACCTTTATTTTAGATAAAATAGGAGAGAAAAGTTCAATCCAGAAATCAACTAGGTAACTGATCATATCCTTTATTAGATCAGGATCATCATAATAGCCCGTAAGAAGCCTTACCTCCCCTAATAGATATCTCAAAGATCCAAAAAATCCTACAGGACGAGAACCTATGGAAAGAGGATAATCCCGTTTCTTATATTGCTCAATTATCTCATCAAAGTTATCCGGATATCTTCCGGGAGTTTTAGGGTCTAACCTTTCGGCCTTTAATTTTTCCCAATCCGCCCGATTTTTTACCGGCCAACTATAATACAGAGGGATGCTATCCTTCTCTTTACCGATTTTTTTCTTTATCCCCATCTCATCGATAATAATTAAGCTATCTTCCGTTTTTTCTACGATTTCAGTCTGAAATTCAGGGAAAATCCATTTTTGAACAGGGACCCTTTCGGTAGCCTTATCCAGATTAGCTATACTACTTACATCATCACATCTGTGTTTTCCTACTGTGAGAGGACCACTAATGTAATCTCCTAAACGGAGCTCATCAGGAATTCCTCGGATTTTAGGTAAGCCTTCCCTATACCAACGTCTAATAGTTCCTACCCAGTATCCCATTTCGTAAAGAGGAGGTGGAGTAGAGGTATCAAACCTCATGACAGCTAAAAACTTCTCTCTCACAGTCATACCTGATTTTCCTCCTAAGAGAATTTCTGAAAAGGCGGGTTTTGTAGAGACCCCATTTTTAGAAGATATGTGCTCAAGTAAAAATTCTACCAGTAAATAGGCCTTTTACACAAGCATTTTCAATCTTACTTATTCCAAGTTAGTATGTCTTACCATAATATCTTCAGGATGCATCTTGATTTCTTTGGATATCTCATCCACTACGCATTCTAAGAAAATGAAAGCTCCCTGCTCAAATAAAGAGCCAAGAACTTGCCTACTTCTATGTTTCTCCAGAGACGATAGTTTTGTCGGACCAGGGATCTTAATTTTTCCCTGAGCCATCTTCCACATTCGTGATCCTTTATGAGCAGTGATCAGGTAAACATGAGCTCCTGCCCCCTGGGCCGCCTTTGAAACATGGTAGGAATATTCTGTCTCTCCCGATCCAGACATTAAAACAAGTAGATCATCCTCTCCGATGGCCGGGGTTATCGTTTCTCCTACAACATATGTGCTAAAGCCCATTTGCATTAGCCTCGTAGCAAAAGCCCTTATCAAGATTCCAGATCTTCCTGCCCCCGCAACAAAGACTCTCTTCGATGAGAATATTCTTTTTATAAATTGATCTGTCTCTTCCTCCTTTATTAAAGCCAGCGCTTTTCCAATTTCTGCGAGATTTTTCGCTATGATTTCCTTAATTTTCATCTCCAGTCTCCCCTCCATCTTTAGAGATATCTTGGTTATCCCGTTTCGATCAGTCCCTTAACCCTTTATTGCGCCAAAAGTTAAACCTCGGATTAAATATTTAGACAGGGGGATAGCCAGTATCATGGGAGGGGCAATTGCTACAAGAGTTAAAGCAGAGACCCGAGGGAAGTTTAACCCCTCAGTGCTTAAAAAGAGGCTAGTAATCTGAACGGGAAAAGTGACTGCTCGATTATAGGTAAGACCTACGGCAAACAAAAACTCACCCCAAGAGAAAATAAAACTGAGTATATAAACAGCTACCAGACCAGAAGTGGATAGAGGAAGAGTTATTCTTACAAAAGCGCCCAGTCGAGAGCACCCATCTATTAAAGCTGACTCCTCCATCTCTTTAGGAAGTTCACTGAAAAAGTCCATCATTAACCAGACGGCAAGAGGTAAACTAAAAAGGACATGGGTTAAAATGAGACTTCGCCAAGTATCTAAAATGGTGAGCGTACGCATCATCAGAAATATAGGAATGAGAACTACCACCGGAGGCATCATTCTCATAGACAGTATCCAAGTAGCAATATCTTTATTTTTCCATTTTTCAAATACAAATCGGGAAAGAGCATAACCACTCAAGCACCCCAAAACTAATACTATAAGAGAACTAACACTCCCCACTACAATACTGTTAATTAACGCCCTACTTAACATCTGAAATTCTTCTCCCCAGATAACGGTCCAGGCGTGAAAGGAGGGTTTAAATTGAAGATAGGGAATGAAGGTGAGGGTGTAGGATTCGGCGAGTTTCTTGAGAGAAGTGACCGCAGCCATAAAGAAAGGAAACAAAGTCCAGATACTAACGATTATAAGAACTACCCAGAAGAGCACTATTTCTGCTATTCTTTTTAAGCTCATCTTACAACTCTCTTCTCAAACTTCTCAAGACAAAAATGCTAATACCTAAAACCACCAATAAAAAAACCCAAGATAAGGCTGAGGCATATCCTATATCAAAATAAGAAAGTCCTCGCAGATAAATATAGTAAGAAACAGATTCTGTCGAATTTCCGGCTGGACCGCCTCCTGTTATCCCGTAGACGAGTTCAAATAGCTTAAAAGCATCTATTGCCCGCAGTAAAACTAAAGTTATAATTATGGGGAACAAAAGAGGCAAGGTTATATATAAAAAGATCTGCCATCGAGATGCTCCATCAACAGTAGCAGCTTCATATATATCTTGGGGCATAGATTGCAAAGCTGCTAAAAGAGCTAAAAACATGAAAGGGGTCCACTGCCATACATCTACCATAATTAATGATAGACGGGCTATGCCTGGGTCTGTAACCCACTTAACTAACGGCAGACCTATTGTGACCAAGAATTTGTTGATAACTCCTTCATCAGGTTGCAGGAACATCCTCCAGAGAGCAGCTACTGTAATAGGAGGAGCGGCCATGGGGAGAAGATAAATTATCCGGAAAAAATTGCGAAAGCGAAATTTACGATTTAAAAGAGAAGCCAGAGCTAACCCCAAAAATAGTTCTATTATTACAACCGTTCCCACATAGAAAAGGGTAAAAGTCAAATCGTCCCAGAATCGCTCATCTTTGACGAAAATAGTGTAAAAATTTTTCAAACCTATAAAATTCATTTCAGCTCCCGTAGCAGCATGCCAGCGAAAGAAAGAAAGACGGAGAGCCCAAGCCAGAGGAAAGGCAACTATGATTATGAAAAAGATTATCGTGGGGAGGATGAAATGCCACTTAATTAAAAATCTGCTCTTTCTTCTCTTAAACACTTATATTTGCTCCTTTGTAGAGAAGCCTGGGTTTGCTAACCCAGGCTTCTCTGATTTCCTTGAAGGAGTCAACTTTTCATTAGAGAGGTTTCAGACCCAGAGATTCACGGTAGAGGTTGAGTTGTTTTTCCTTTCCGTATTTATCGGTAATGTCTTTCCAGGCTTCATAGATCTTTCCACCGGCATCTTCTGGACTCATCTCTCCTGCAAGAACCTTACTTAGATAAAGGTCAAGGTAGTCATAGTACTCGGCTGTACCCGGGATTCGGAGATCCAACAGAGCCTCTGGATCATCAAGTATACCTCGCAGGGCCTCCAAATAATTTAAAGCTGACTCTTTATCCCATCCTGCCTCCAGCCATTTATCCAGTTCCGTAAAGTGAGTTATTCGCCAGGGGTTAGCGCCAGAATAGGCTATACCGACTACCTCCAGTAAACTTCGCTCAGGATCAGTTACGAAGGTACCAAACTTATAGGCTTCAGCTGCTTTCTTAGAGGTCTTTGGGATAACCCAGATCCAACCACCGAAATCAAGGAAGTTGATTTGGTTGTACTGATAAAGCCACCTACCTTCTTTTCTGTCCCAGACCTTCTTCGCTCCTGGTAGAGGGGAATAGCCCAGAAGACCTTTTACTGTACTCCCATATTTTTCCGGGTCCTGTTCCATAACACCAATGTCACCCCAGTCAAAAGCCATAGCACTTAATCCTTTTACGTAGGTTATCCTCTCCTCTGAATACCCGTAGCTTAGAATACCAGGAGGAGCGTATTTAGCTAGCTCCTGGATCATCTTCATTCCCTCTATCCATCCCGGGGTATTTACCAGAGGTTCCATGGTCTCCGGATCAAAGAAAAACATACCATGATATTTATCTGGTCCTCCACGGAGAACGGCATATTGAGCGGCTATATCCATTAGACTCCACTGAGCCTGGGTTTTGCGTTTGGCGATAAATTCTATTCCATACTCAGTTTCTCCATCATTGTCCCAGTCCCATCCGTTGAAAAACTCGGCGATATCCCTAACCTCTTCCCAAGTTTTGGGAGGAACATTGTAGCGATAGCCATATTTTTTCTCGAATTTTGCCTGATAGTCGGGATTCTCTAGGGCATCCCTCCGGTAGTAGAAATTGTGAGCGTCACCATCATAGGGAAGTGCATAGATTCTAGGCCCCCATTTTACCACTTTCTGAATAGCGGGGCTAACGTCTTCCCAGTCAGGATAGCCGTACTTCTCCATTGATCCCTCCAGGGGTATAACCCATCCACCACCTACAAAATCACCTGCCCATCCAGCCGCCACACAAATCAAATCATAGGCTCCGGTTCCAGTGATGAGATCCGTCATTACCTTATCGAAAAGAACAGGATAGGGGACCTCTATTTTATTAATTTTAACACCGGTCATATTCTCCCAGTCGGATCCGAAATAATCAACCACAGCACTGTGGGGCTTGCTAGCCAGTACGTTTATGGTAGTCTTCTGTGCAATTGCAGAAACAGAAAATACCCCAATTATGAGACTTGCCGCAATTATTAGCACAACTGATTTTGTTTTTTTATTTCTCTTCATTTTAGCTGTGTATCTTCGGTAGGCGTCATTTTACGAATAAGAACAGGAACAACGGCCTACCTTCGGATACATTCACCTCCTGCATAATGGAATTTAATCCAGGGTCTTATACTCTTAAATAGCTATCACCACCTCCTCTACTTGATTTTTGACCCTTCCTAATCCTTTTTTCGTCAATTATGTGACTTTTTGGATTTATCACCGCAAGGCTCTCGCACAATAAGTTCTGTCTTTAGTACAATATTTTGCCTACTTTTAGGCCCCTCTTTTAGTATCCTCTGCATTAATATTTGAGCTGTTGTGGCCCCTATTGTGTAGGCAGGTTGTGAAACTACTGTTGGAGGAGGTATAAAGCCTCAGCTCAATCTAAATCATCAAAACCAACAACAGCTACATCTTTTGGTATTCTTTTACCATGCATTTTAAGACCTATTGTATTTGTTTGTTTTTTCACCATAGCCCTTGCAGTAGTGTCTAAATAGTAATTCAATTTCTTAATAGCTTTCATAGCTTTC
>JBHIAL010000026.1:0-10174 GCA_046758525.1 bacterium | reverse complement strand
CCAGGTTTTTTACGGTATAGTCTATATCTTCTTTTCGGTTATCCCTACCCAGGGAAAATCTTATCGACCCCTGAGTTGTTTCTGGGGCGACACCCATGGCTATGAGAACATGCGAAGGTTCTAAACTGCCAGAGGTACAGGCTGACCCGGTGGAGGCTGCAATTCCTTTAAGATCAAGATTTAAGATCAAGGATTCTCCTTCAATAAACTCAAAAGAGATGTTCAAGGTATTGGGCAGTCTTCGGGTGGGATGTCCATTCAGCCGACAATGGTTTATATTTTCCCTGATCATTTTCTCCAATCTATCCCGAAGATTAGATTCACGTCGTGATTGCTGCATCATTTCTTTTGATACTATCTCGGCTGCTTTTCCCAGTCCTACTATACCGGCCACGTTTTCCGTACCTGCGCGGCGACGCCTTTCCTGATGTCCACCGTGAAGTAAGGGGTGAATTCTGGTACCTTTGCGGACATACAAAGCTCCCACTCCTTTGGGACCGTAGAACTTGTGAGCGGATAGGGAAAGAAGGTCTACCTTTAGATCATCGACATTAACTTTTATCTTTCCTATCGTTTGTACAGCATCGGTGTGGAAGTAAATTCCGGCTTTTCGGGCAATCCCCCCTATTTCTGAAATAGGCTCAATGGTTCCTACCTCGTTATTAGCATGCATCACACTAATAAGAACGGTCTGGCCTGTAATGGCTTCCTCGATCTGTCCGGGCTCGAGCCATCCATGTTCATCCACCGGCAAAAAGGATACCTTATAGCCTCTTTTTTCTAAATACTCCAGAGTTGATAGTACTGCGTGATGTTCTATGGAGGAGGCTATAATATGTTTTCCTTTCTTTTCCAGTGCAGCAGCTACTCCTTTTAAAGCAAGGTTATCTGCCTCTGTTCCCCCACTGGTGAAGATTATTTCCTCCGGGCTAGCCCCGATAAGACTAGCCAACTTTTCTCTGGCCTCGTCAGTTGCCTTTCTTGCCTCCTGGCCAAAGGAATAAACAGTGGATGGGTTGCCAAATGCCTCTTTATAGTAAGGCAGCATCGCCTCCAAGACCTCTGGATGAAGAGGAGTGGTGGCATTGTGGTCTAAATATATCCTTTTCATTTTAACTGTCTCCTCAGATTTGAAACATGTGTTTATGTTCTGGCTGAGGAAGTCTGGAGATCCGCCTTGCCTCTATAAGGAGGTCTTCCAAACTGGTTCCTTCCAGAATCTCCTTTATCTTATCT
Organism: bacterium; assembly: GCA_046758525.1. Lineage (GTDB taxonomy): Bacteria > Aerophobota > Aerophobia > Aerophobales > AE-B3A > AE-B3B. The sequence goes on along the minus strand of JBHIAL010000026.1, from coordinate 8,938 downwards.
CCCAATCTCTGCCAGAGGAGTCGGGAGACACAGCTATCCACCCGCTCACATTGAGATATTTCCTGTTCCTCATCGACACAAAATACTGGAACAACCGGTACCTTTAAGGCTTTTATGATATCCAGCACGGTAATCTCTTTTGAGGGCCTGGCCAGGAGAAATCCTCCTCCCGGTCCTCTTATACTTCTCACCCATCCTGCCCGGCGTAGTTGATTGAAGATCTGTTCCAGGTAATTAACAGAGATTCCTTCTCTTTGGGAAATGTTTTTGATAGAGACAGGACCAATAGCTTCATGGATGGCTAAATCAAGCATTGCCCTCACCCCATATCTTCCTTTGGTAGACAATCTCAATGTCTATCTCCTCTTTTCTATTTCAGGAGAATCCATCTTAGCCTCCATTTAATAATCCCTTTCTTTTTTTACCACAATCTGCCAGTCGGTGCTGTTGATCTTAGTTACCGATAAGACCTTCTGTCCTCCGTTTTCTAAGCTTCGAGGGACATTTTCCACTGCTGGTGGATGGTCAACAATCACCTTCAATACCTCACCTGCCTTCATTTCTTCCAAGGCGAGCTTGGATTTAACGAAGGTGTAGGGACAAACTTCACCCTTCAGGTTGATTTCCTTATCCACCTCAAATTCCTGGTTCACTAATTTTTCACCTCCCAGCCTTTTTTGGTTCGGCTTTGCTTTTTCCTAAGTTGACAAATTTTTTCATAGCTAAAGGGAGTTTCAGGAACTCAGGGTAAGGAAGCCCCAGAACGACCTCATTTTCCCTGAATCCTCCATAATCTCTAGCCCCGTTACAGAGAAAGGAAAGATTGGCCCGTTTCTCATTGTAGACCTTAGCCACTGCTTCTCCACAGATGCCCATTTCTCCCTTAAACCTCGCTTCTATTCCCCCTAAAAGAATGGACATTACCATTGCCTGCTTGGGATTGAGGGTGAAAAGTACCACATCACAATTCTCAATAGGTCCAATTCTAACTGCCCTGGTCTTACTCTTGATTCTGGGTTCAAAATCGAGGTACCTAGGTTTATCAAACCCTAAAGTAACCTCAGCAGTGGAACAAGAAAGATTCTTTCTTCCAATGACATAAGTTTGACCTTTTAAAGACCTTCTCACTAAATTGCAGAATCTCTCCGCCTTTGAGGGCTTATTACCGCAAATCCGTTCTTCTAAAATCTTTATCCCGATCACCCCATGATTCATTCCCAAATACGATTTTATAAGAGCGCCTACTTTTTCCCCGTCCAACTTTTTCAGCCCCTTTTTGGTAGTAAATATTCTTACTCGACGATATCCCCAACTACCGGCTCAACCTTTACCCCTAGCTGCTCCAGGTGCTTTATACCTCTCTGGAGATCTTCCTCACTTCCGCTTAATTCCAGAGTCACCTCACCCACCGTTTCGGTGACTTTTGCCCGGCGGATATTGGGCACCAAATCGTACTGCTTTGCCATACGGAAGATGACCGGTTCCTTAATCAACTCCTGGGGAAAGGTTAAAGTAACTCTTTTCTTAGCCATTTGTTTTCCTCTCCTTCCCATTTATGCGGGTTAACTTTCCTCTTTATCGCTCACCGGATTAACCGGTTTGACCAGCGATTCTGCTTAAGCTACAGAAATCTTCATAGTCTATGAGTTTGGTAACGGTAGGATTTTCTCCACAGACAGGACAATCTTTGCCTTGAGCAAATTTTACCATTCTAAAACTTGACTTTAGAGCATCAAAAATCAAAAGTTTTCCTACTAAGAGCTCACCCTTACCCAGAATAAACTTCAGTACCTCATTGGCCTGAACTGTACCCATGATTCCCGCCACTGCTCCCAAAATTCCGGCCTCCTGGCAACTGGGAACCATCCCTGGAGGGGGCGGCTCAGGAAAAAGACATCTATAGCAGGGCCCCTGGTGGGGGATAATGGTGGTGGCTTGACCATCGAAACGAAAGATCCCCGCATGTGACAGCGGCTTATCAGAGATTACACAGGCATCGTTTACTAAATAACGGGTAGGAAAATTATCACTACCATCAACAACTATGTCATAATCCTTAATCATATCCAAAATATTGTCCGAAGTGAGCCTTTCTTGATAGGTAATTACTTCCACATCTGGATTGAGGGCTTTCATCTTCTCTTTTGCTGACTGGGTTTTGGGCCTACCAACATCTTTGGTGAAATGTAGAATCTGACGCTGTAGGTTACTCAGTTCCACCCGGTCACTGTCTACTATTCCCAGTCTACCTACGCCGGCAGCAGCTAAATAGAAGGCACAAGGAGAACCCAATCCTCCTGCTCCTACCATAAAAACCTTTGCCTCAAGTAGCTTTTTCTGACCCCTTCCCCCTACCTCAGGCAAAATTATGTGCCGACTGTATCTTTTTATTTGATCATCTGTAAACCCATTCATCAAATTTAGCCTCCTGCAATTGCTGGTATTATAGAAACTTCGTCCCCATCTTTAACCCTAGTGGCTTCTCCTTTCAAAAGTCTAACATCTTGCTCATTTACGTAAATATTTATGAATTTGCGCACTTTCCCCTCCTCATCACAGATTCTTTCCTTAATCCCCGGGTATTTCATCCCCAGATCCTCGAGTATTTGTGACACAGTCTCGCCATTACAGTCTACCTCTACTTCATTGTTGGTCAATTTCAGCAAAGGTGTAGGTATTCTTACCTTTACCGCCATCTTATCTCCTCCTTTCCTATTGTTTTCTCATCTCTTTCATTTTTCTTTCAAAGGAAGCCAGGTTTGGTTTGATTCTTATTGGCTTTCCTATTTGTTCAGCCACTGCTTCCTGAGTCTTAAGGCCATTACCCGTGATAGAGATAACCACGGAGTCATCCCTGGAGATTCTCCCCTCCTCAATCAGTTTTTTAGTGGCTGCCACGGTTACTCCTCCCGCTGTCTCAGTGAAGATTCCCTCTGTTCTTGCTAATAATTTCATTCCCTCCACGATCTCCTCATCGCTCACTTCTTCTCCCCAGCCGCCGCTTTCCTTAACCGTTTGGAGAGCATAATATCCATCAGCGGGGTTTCCGATGGCTAGTGACTTAGCTATTGTTTCTGGTTTTACCGGTTTTATAATTTCGCTATTTTCTTTGATAGCCGTAACTACCGGGCAGCATCCCTTTGCCTGAGCAGCATAGATCTTGGTTTCTAACCTGTCAATTAAGCCTAAGCGGTGAAATTCACCTAATCCTTTCCGGATCTTAGAGATCAGTGAACCACCCGCTACTGGCACCACTATGTGTTGAGGTGCTCGCCATCCCAGTTGCTCTACGATCTCATAGGCATAGGTCTTTGAACCCTCCGCATAATAGGGCCGGATATTAATGTTTACAAAAGCCCAATGGTAGCTGGCGGCAAGTTCACTGCAAAGCCGATTTACCTCATCGTAATTACCATCCACCGCTACCAGATTGGGAGCATAGATGAGGGACCCAATTATTTTCCCCATCTCTAAATTAGCAGGAATAAAGATAAAACTCCTGAGGTTAGCGATAGCTGCCTGGCTGGAGACAGAATTGGCCAAATTTCCCGTAGAGGCGCAGGCCACGGTGTCAAAGCCGAATTCCTTGGCCTTGGAAAGAGCCACCGCAACCACCCGATCTTTAAAGGAGAAAGTGGGGTGACTTACTGAATCATCTTTCACGTAAACCTCAGCAAGTCCCAGCTCTCTTCCCAAACGATGAGCTCTAATCAGGGGAGTGAAACCTGAATAGAGTCCGTCGGTTGGAGGTCCATCCAGGGGAAGTAGTTCTAGGTACCGCCAGAGATTCCCGGCTCTTGAAAGAATGATCTTTCTGGACAGATTCTTTCTTATGGCCGAATAATTATAATCGACTTCCAAGGGGCCAAAGCAGAACTCACAAACATAGAGAGGCTCTTTTGGATATTCCCGGCCGCATTCCCTGCATTTTAGTCCCTTAACATAAGACATATCTTCTCACCTCATTTCTTTTTTACTACAACCCTGTAAAATCTATCCTGCTTTTCTATTTTTACAATCTGGTGGCCATCACTCTCCAGACTCTTTGGAACATTATCGATAGGCTCTCCTTCATCAAGGAGCACCTCCAAGGTATCTCCTGGATTAAGGTTTTCTAAAACAAGCTTGGTCTTCACATAGTTGATCGGACAAGGGGTACCTTTTAAATCAAGGACCTTAGTTGGAACTTCTTCTCTTTTAGCAGATTTCTCCTGTTTTGGAAAGTTAAAAGCAGAATCCATACTCTTATAAAGCTCATGTATGTGTTCTAAAAATTTCCTGGCGTAAGAAAATTTCTCTCTTCTTTCCTCAAGGCTAGATTTTTCATCTATACTCTCAAATACCTCTTTAACATTAGAATAGGTATGGGAGACTACCCCTTCATCCATAAACTTCTCTTTAAAATCAGAAAAAGCTTCTCCTTCGTTCTTGGGGTCTTTACCCTTTACGACTAAAAGAGCTCGTGCAGAGAAAAACAATGCCTTTTTCATATCTGCGGGTGAAAAAAATTCTTTCTCTGCTCTTTCCAAAGCCAACCTTGCTTCAGTCAAATCAGCTTCGATCATATCTAAGACTCCTGCCCCGCACTCTCCAGGACCTAAACCTGCTAACGAAAATTCTTCTGTTTTTCCCCAATCAATATAAAAATCTCTGTTTTCTCGATAAGAGGGGACATACGAATAGTTTTCTAAAACCTTCTGAGCAATCTCCTTAGCAGATCCCTCCAGAAAGTCATAGATATCCTCACTCTCATCCATCCTGTCATCCACTCTTTTCAAAAAATCCCTTAAAAAATTAGGAATATTCCTTGCAGGAATTATCCCTACCTTTTTAGCTAACCTTGTTAATTCTGCTTCCTTTCTTCCTCCTAGAAGAAACTTATAAAAGGGAACTGGCCGATTATCAACTCTTTTTACCATTCCATAAAAGGAGAGTTTCCCTATCGGATGTTGACCGCAAGAATTTGGACAACCATTCAATTTCATCTCCAATGTCCTAAACACTTTCTTATCCAAAAATTCCTCTCTTACTAGATCTTCTATCTCTTTCGCCAAACCAGGAGAATTGCACAAACCCAAATTGCAAGTTAATGCACCTTTGCAAACAACAACATCAAGCAATGTCTGAGGGTGCAGAAAATCATCCAGGATCTCCTTTAATCTTAAAAATAATCTATAAAGATCCCCGCTTCGCATCCAACAAATAAAAAGATTCTGATTTCGGGATGTACGAAATTCAATCCCGGGAAAATCTTTCTCAAGATTGGCTAAAGCTACCAATCTCTTCGCTGATATGTCTCCCCGTGGAATGCGCAACTCTACATTTAAGAATCTCTTCTGCTTCTGGAAAGAGACATTATACTTTAAGAACTCATTATATTCTTCATCATCTATTCGGGGAATTCTTTCATCTGTTTCTTCTTTTCTGAGAAAATCTATCTTTCTTAATACTATATATTCTTTTTCTTTTAATTCCTGGAATTCTTTTCTATAGAAGTTCTTAAATTCCTCCAAACCCATATCCTCTATTAGAAACCTTAAGCGATTATGGTGTTTGTTCCGTCGATCACCCATTTTATAGAAGGTATTTTTCACTGCTGCAACGCAGTAGCCTAAATCCTCCTGGGGTATAAACTCCTCCAGCAATTTGCCTATACGAGAATTCGCCCCCATTCCTCCGCCTACAAATACCTTAAAACCTTCTTTTCCACCTTGGTGTTTAGCAAGAAAACCCAGGTCATTTAGTAAACATCCTCCACAGTCCTTTGCGCAGCCTGAAAATGAAATCTTGAATTTGCGCGGTAAATTGAAGGATGTATCTTGCCGTAAAAGATACTCTGTAATGGCTATGGCATATTTTCTTACATCAAATAATTCTTCCTTACATACTCCAGAAAGAGGACAGGCAATAACATTTCTTACAGTATTTCCCCCTCCGCCGCGTGGAGAGAGGTTGTATTCTTTTAAATACTCCATGACTTTTATTGTGTCTTCGATTTTGACATTGTGGATCTGTATATCTTGCCTTGTGGTAATATGCAGGACTCCGTCACCAAATTCTTCAGAAGCATGAGCTAATGCCTTAAGCTGCGAAGGGCCGACCACGCCTGCAGGGATTCTAATTCTGGCCATATAAACTTTTCCTCCTCTATGAGAGTAAATCCCCCAGGGAACACGCACACCTTTAAAGCGAGAAGAAGAGATTTTGCCCTCCTGCGCTTCTTCTAAAGAGCGCTTATAATTTTCTATACTATTCTTTACTTCTTTAGGTAGTTGAAACATCGTCCACCTTCAGCTTATGCTTCAAAATATTGTTCCATACTGAAATATCGCTCTCCGGTATCGGGTAGAATCACCACTACGAGCTTTCCCTTGCCCAGTTTTTTGGCCACTTTGAGGCCAGCCACCATTGCTGCTCCACTCGATATTCCCACAAATAGACCCTCTTCCCTGGCCAGCCGTTTAGCCATGTGAAAGGCATCGTCATCAGAGACAGTAATAATTTCGTCAATAACTTCTCTATTTAAAACCTGAGGAACAAAACCAGCTCCTATTCCTTGAATTTTGTGGGGACCGGACTCACCTCCGGAGAGAACTGCCGAGGTAGCCGGCTCAACGGCGACAATTTTTACCTTTCCGTTTTTTCGCTTTAGCACCTCGCCCACCCCGCTAATAGTTCCTCCCGTACCCACCCCGGCGACAAAGGCATCTAGTTTATCTCCTACAGCTTCAAGAATCTCTTTAGCGGTAGTTTTTCGGTGAGCATCAGGATTAGATAGATTATTAAACTGTTGAGGCATAAAGCTATTTGGGGTGGCCTCAACTATTTCTTCTGCTTTCTTAACTGCTCCTCTCATTCCTTCAATCCCCGGGGTGAGAACAATTTCTGCTCCAAATGAATTGAGGACGAATCTTCGTTCTACACTCATCGTCTCAGGCATAGTGAGGATTAACTTGTAGTTCTTTACTGCTGCCACCATGGCCAGTCCAATCCCGGTATTCCCAGAGGTGGGCTCTACAATAGTAGCTCCCGGTTTCAATATCCCTTTTTTCTCAGCATCCTCAATCATTTTCAGGCATATCCTATCCTTTACACTTCCTCCCGGATTAAAAGATTCCAACTTAGCATAAATTAAGGCCATCTGGGGCTGCCTTATTTTATTCAACCTTACCATCGGTGTAGACCCTATAAGCTGCAGCACATCATCAACCACTTTTGCACTCGACATTACCTCATCTCCTTCAAATTCTATTTTTACTCTCTATCCCCCTCCCATAAAGTAAACAAATTCTAGCTGGTCTTGGTCTTTCAAAACGGTGCGACTGTACTCTTCTCTTTTGATTACAGCATTGTTCAACTCTACAGTTACCACCTCTGGTCTAATATTTTTTTTTTCCAGAAGATGGCTGATTCTCGTCCCTTCCTCCAGCTCCTCTTTCTTACCGTTAATGAAAATAGACATCTTCATTTTAACTCATCCCTCCAGAATTTTCAGTTTTTCCTTTTTAATCTTTCGTTGCTTGATCTTAAAGGATCTAACCTCGGGCCGGTCTCGATTAGCTAGAGAGATTATGAGGTAACTTGCCTCCTCATAATAGGCCAGATCACAATCCCTTTTAGACGGATAAGCAGAACTAGCAGGATGGGAATGGTAGATTCCCAGCATTTCGATCCCCATCTTCCTCATTTGTTTAAAAACCCGTAGCTGCTCTTCTGGGTTCATAAAAAAGGTAGTAGGGCTCCCATCAGTGTTGGTCATGGGGTAAATCCTGGATACAACTCCATCTTTACCAGCCAGGATACCACAGGCTTCATAGGGATATTCGGTTTGAGAATGCCTTATTATGGTGCCGAGGTCTGTCCTTTTTAAGGTAATCATTCTTTTATTGGCTACTGCCTTGTCTTTAGTTTTCTTTGCCGGTTAAAGCTAACATTTTACCCAACCACGAGGCAAAATCCCTTAGATCTGATAATCGGCTACTTCTAAGGCCTTTATCAAGACCTGAGCCACCTCAGGACGCATAATTTCCATGGGAGGCGACATCTTTTCCTTAAGCATACTGCGGACTCTAGTGCCACTTAGGGGAGTATGAGATGCTGAGTCATGAGGGCAGGTCTTGGGGGTGCTCATACATCCACAGCGGCGACAAAAGAAGGCATGATCAAAAAATAAAGGTGTTATGCCTAGCTCTTTTTCTTCAAATTCATCAAAGATTCGATGAGCATCAAATGAATCATAGAAACGACCCACACCCGCATGATCTCTTCCCACAATAAAGTGAGTAGATCCATAGTTTTTTCTAACAATAGCATGAAGAACGGCCTCTCGTGGGCCTGCATACCTCATAGCAGCCGGAAATACCGCCATAACTACCCTATCTTTGGGATAATACTTTTGTAGGACAATTTCATAACTTCTTATCCTTACCTTAGCCGGGACATCGTCTTTTTTGGTTTCACCCACCAGAGGATGCAAAAGAAGACCATCAGCCATTTCCAGGGCACATTTCTGGATGTATTCGTGAGCCCGGTGCATGGGGTTTCTAGTCTGAAAACTAACTATCCTTCTCCAGCCTCTTTTTTTAAACTCGTCTCTGGTCTGCCGAGGGGTAAGTCGGTAGTTTAGAAAATCCGTATGGACCGGGAGTCTCAAGACCCTGATCTTTCCCCCCAGAAGAATATCCCCCATCTGACAAAGCCTATTTACCCCGGGATGACTTCTATCTTCAGTGCCATAAACCTTGACCGCCTCCCTTTTTAGGTTACGCCGATATTTCTCTTCCAGGCATAAAGTTCCTAAGCTGGTTCCCGAATCATCCAAGAGGGCTATCTCTTGGCCCTCCTTTAGGGTGGCGGCTTTTTCTTTACTAACAGATAGAGTAACGGGAATGGTCCAGGGTAGGCCATTGGCCAGTCTTTTTTCCTCTAAAACGCTCTC
>JBHIAL010000025.1:0-10254 GCA_046758525.1 bacterium | reverse complement strand
TATCCTCCAGATCCATAGCTTCAGATAGATTCGTCCCTGGGCTAAGATACGAGGGAAGTACCATAACTCCTGATTGATCCTTACCCAATCCAAGCTCATCCTCTGAGCAGATCGTTCCCGGAGAATCTACTCCCCGCACTTTCACCTTTCTCACCTTTATTCCCCCCCGAAGCACTGCTCCCTCCAGGGCTACCGGGACCATCAAATGCCCTTTTATATTAGGTGCCCCGCAGACAAGGGAAATAGCCTGGTCTCCTATATCTACCTTAACCAGCTTTATTCTATCAGCATCAGGATGAGGCTCAATGGAAAGAACCCTTCCTACTACAATCTTTTCGAGTTTGCCGAAGGGCTCCACTGTCTTTACCTCAAGACCGAGGTTGGTCAACTGCTCAGCTAGCTCCTGTGGAGAAAAAGTAAAATCGACTATTTTTTTGAGGTACTGATAAGAGACTCTCATTTTTATATCTTTTTTTCGGTTTGGTCACTTTTATACAATAGACCAGCCTCTTTGTCAAATTCTTAACCTCCGGAAAAATTTGAAGCCGGCCTTGGGGAAAGGACCTTTTAATTTGACAGAGGTGGGTGGAAGTTATAAAATAACCGAAGGAGGATAGGTCTTGTACGAAGAATGCGGCATTTTCGGGATCTATAATCATCGCCAGGCGGCCAAACTCACTTATCTCGGACTCTATGCTCTTCAACATCGGGGACAGGAGAGTGCCGGAATAGTTTCTTCAGATGGATTCAATGTGGCCGCTCATCGGGGAATGGGCCTGGTGGACAAAGTTTTTAATAATGAGGTATTAAGATCTCTTCCTGGCCATCTGGCTATCGGGCATAATCGTTATTCAACCATGGGCTCAACTAGCCTGGCCAATACGCAGCCCTTGCTGGTGAGTTTTTTTGGAGAGGGAATCGCTCTTTCTCACAACGGAAATCTTATCAATGCCCAAGAACTACGAGAAGAACTTGAATCAGGAGGATCGATTTTTCAGTCCACCATGGATACCGAGATTATCGTGCATTTACTCACCAAGTTTGCCAAATCTCTAGGGAAAAGGCAGGCTCTTTTGGAGGCTTTAAGGCGAGTAAAAGGTGCCTATTCCCTGCTCCTTCTTTCTGATCATGAACTTATTGGAGCCCGAGATCGCCAGGGATTTCGCCCTCTGGTTCTGGGCAGGTTGGGGAAGAGTTTTCTTCTGGCTTCAGAGACCTGTGCCTTTGACCTTGTGGGAGCGAAATACCTAAGAGAGGTAGAGCCGGGGGAGATGGTGGTGGTAGGGGAAGAGGGGTTAAAATCTTTCTCTCTGGGACCAAAGGAAAGAATTGCCCAGTGTATCTTCGAGCACATCTACTTTGCCCGTCCTGATAGTCTTGTCTTTGGAGAGAGCGTTCATGGGGTAAGGGAGAGATTAGGAAGACGCCTGGCTCAGGAGAAACCATCCCGGGCGGATCTGGTGATTCCGGTCCCGGATTCGGGAGTCTCGGCCTCCCTGGGCTATGCTCGAGAGAGCGGTATACCCTATGGTATGGGGTTGACCAGAAATCACTATATAGGAAGAACCTTCATCCAACCCATTCAGTTAATTCGGGATATGGAGGTGAAGATAAAGTTAAATCCTATACGCGGCGTCCTCCAGGGGAAAAGAATTGTGCTGGTGGATGATTCTATCGTCAGAGGCACCACTTCCAGGAAGATAATTCGTCTCTTGAGAGAGGGAGGAGCAAAAGAGGTTCATTTCCGCATCTCCTCCCCCCCAATTAAATTTCCCTGCTTTTTTGGAATTGATACTCCGGTTCAAAAAGAGCTCATCGCTTCCTCTCACAATGTAGAGGAGATAAGACAAAAGCTGGGGGCAGACAGCCTTGGATACCTGAGTTTAGAGGGACTTCTCAGTTGTGTCAAGAATCCGAAGAATTATTGCACTGCCTGCTTTAGTGGTAACTATCCTCTCAAGGTTCGTCCCCGTACCAAGTATATATTTGAAACTAAAAGGGTGAGTCTGTAGAAAAATAAAAATGACTGAGGAATCACTTACTTATCGTCAAGCCGGGGTGGATATAGAGAAGGGGGAAAAATTTAGTCAGTGGATAAAAAAGAAAATCACCTCTTTCACCCGCGCCCAGCTTCTTCCTGCCAAAGGAGGATTCGCCGGCCTTTACTCTCTGGACAGATCCCCCTACAAACATCCCGTTCTGGTGGCCACCACCGATGGAGTGGGAACCAAACTGAAGATCGCCCATCAGTTCCATCAGCACCATGCCGTGGGGATAGATCTGGTAGCCATGTGTGTAAACGATCTTCTCACCCAGGGAGCAAGACCTTTATTTTTCCTGGATTACCTGGCTACGGGTAAACTTTCCCTATCGGTGGGCAAAGAAATTGTCAGCGGAATAATCGAGGGCTGCAAAAAAGCTGAATGCACCCTTTTGGGAGGGGAAACCGCCGAAATGCCTTCACTTTATGGGGAAGAAGAGTATGATCTGGCAGGATTTGCGGTTGGAATAGTGGAAAAGGAGAATCTGGACACCGCCTCACAAGTTAAGCCCGGCGATAAGATCATCGGCCTTCCTTCTTCAGGCCTTCACTCCAATGGTTTCTCTCTGGTGAGAAAGATATTTTTTGAGAAGAAGAGTTTTCGCCTTACCCATAGAATAAAGACTCTGGGCCGAACTCTGGGAGAGGAATTACTGGAACCCACCCGCATCTATACCCACCCTATCCTTTATCTAGTATCCAGATTCAAAATAAAGGGAATTGCCCACATTACTGGAGGAGGATTGATAAGAAACATTGGCCGGATCCTTCCCTCTGGATGCGAGGCTCAAATTTACCAGGGTAACTGGGAGCCTCATCCCATTTTCAGGCTCATTCAGAAAGAGGGAAGCATAAGTGAAAAAGAGATGTTTCGGGTGTTCAATATGGGAATGGGGATGGTCCTCATAATTTCACCCCACGAAGAAAAACCCATCCTTAAAGCTCTTTCTGATCAGGGTGAAAAGGCAAAAATCATCGGAAGAATTGCTGCAGGCAAAAGAGGCGTTAAGATAAAAAAAGCCTTGCATAATCGTGGGTGGAAACTATCCCAAAAGCCCCCAGGGCATCCCGGTAAGAAGCATACTTAATCTCAGGACCAGCATGAAGACAAAGCTGAAAATCCCGCTTATAAGTAAGATAATGAGGATGATGAAACCAAAGGGTTCAATTCTGCTCAATCGGTAACTGTACTCCTCGGGGAGAAGCCCGGTCAAGATTCGGGATCCATCAAGGGGAGGGATGGGAATTAAATTAAAGATAGCCAGCAAAAGATTGATGGTAACTCCGTAAAAAAGAATGATTACCGCTAGAGATGGCGGAAAGGCAAGAACCGGAAAGGTAAGAAGGCGAAAAAGGAGAGCTAAAAGGAGAGCGATGCCGAAATTGGTAGCCGGACCTGCCAGTCCAATCCACATCATATCTCGCTTGGGATCATTTAAATTATAGGGATTTATGGGAACCGGCTTGGCCCAGCCAAATATCATTCCCCGAAATCCAACAAGACTCATCAGGATCATAATGCCTGGCAAAAGCACAGAGCCAATAGGGTCCAGATGAGGAATGGGATTGAGAGTGATTCTTCCCATCTGTCTTGCCGTGGGATCACCATGATACTCAGCCGCCAGCCCATGTGCACATTCATGCAGAATTATAGAGAAGAGTAAAATTATAAGAGAAGAAAATAACACCAGTGCACTCATTTTTTCTCCTTTGGGGGAAAATTATCCCTTACGTACTTTATTTCTTCTTCCTTCGTCTTTACCCTTCCGTCTAATCGAGCTTTTTTTAGCTCCTCCAGAATCTGACCCAATCTCGGGGAAGGTGGGTAGCCCAGACATTTTAGGTCGTTTCCGTCTATCTCGACCTTCACCTGCTTCAGTTTTGCTAGATAATGGAATATCCGGCGTTCCAGCATTTTTTCTCTCGTTTTAGATATAGCAAATAGTAGAACTTCCTGAGAAAAAGGTTCCAGCAAATGGTAAATAAAACTCGGAGCAAGTGATCCTGGAGTACTTAGCTTCCTAACTATCTTTTCTGCCTCCAGCCTACCCCTGATAAGGGAATCCCTTTCTTCTTTACTAAAGCGGTATCTCTGACAGAATTCTTCTACCTCGGCCTCACTCATATCATCCAATAACAATAACAGACGAATGAGCCACCTCTTGACTTCTCTAGGGAAAAGGATCTGGAAACGGGCAAAGATATCCACCAGGTAGTCCAGTTTTTTTTCTTTTTCCCGGGTAAGCTGGAGCTTAGGATGAACGGCCTCAAGAACACCCAGCTCTTGCATCCGATGAATGACTTTACCCGGTCTGTCTTCCTCCAGAATTTGAATCAGTTCTTCCCGAACCCTTTCTCCACTTAATCGGCTCAGAGCTTTACTTCTAAGGGCTTCCCCAGTTAGCCTTGCCGTACGCTCCTCCAAGGTAAACCCGTATCTCTGCTCGAATCTTACCGCCCGAAAGACTCTGGTGGGATCTTCGATGAAGCTGTCCTCATGTAAAACTCTTACCTTCCTTTGCTCAAGATCAAGCTGGCCGCCAAAGAAATCTATCAGATTCCCGAAACTATCCGGGTTGAGATCGATGGCCATGGTATTTACGGTGAAATCCCGACGAGAAAGATCCTCCTGCAAAGAAGCTGGCTCAACCTCAGGCAGGGCAGCCGGCTGCGGATAAAACTCCTTACGGGCAGTGGCCACATCCAGTTTAAAACCATCGGCAAGGGTGAGGACGGCGGTTCCGAATTCGGGGTACTTCTTTACCTTTCCACCCAACTCCCTGGCAAATTGAGCGGCAAACTTGATCCCATCTCCCTCAATGACCAGATCTACATCCAGATTCTCTATTCCTAATAAGAGATCACGCACAAATCCCCCCACTATAAAGGCTCTGTATCCTAGTTCGGTAGCTGTCCGGCCAGCTTGCTGGAGAATGCGATGAACTCTTTTGGGAATCCTTGTCTCGAGCAAATTCTTAATAGTCTCCCGGTTCTTACCTACCCTTAGGTTCTTTTTTTTCCCATGAAAAGCTTCCAAGAGATCGGAACCGGTAATAATCCCCACCAGTTTTTCCCCCTCCATGACCAAAAGTCCTCTGGTTTCTTCCTCCATCATAACCTGTTGAGCTTTCTTAATCGAGACATAGGGAGAGATAACCGGGACTTTAGGGGAAAGGTAGCTTTTTAAGAGAGTTTTTTCCGAGTTATGAGCCATAAGATGATCCAATTTCGTTCGGGAAATTATTCCTACCACCTTTCCGTCATCCATCACTGGAAGATCCTCCACCCCGTGCTCATTCAATATCTTCTTGGCCTCCTTAAGGGAAGTCCCAGGTGAGGCTGTTCTTACTGGGGAACTCATGGCCTCACTTACAGTGACTCGCGGTCCGATTTTATCCTCAAGAACTCGATAGAGCTTGTGCTCTAACTCCTTGAGATTACCTTCTTTAATCAAGGCTGAGGCAGCGAAATTATGTCCACCTCCCCCGAAAGCGGAAAGTATCTCACTTACGTTGACCGAGGGAGTTCTACTCCTACCAAGGAGGTAAGTTCGATCTTTGGACTTTATGAGAGTAAAAACCACCTCCAGATTTCTCAAATCGATGAACTTATGTAGAGGAAGGGAAAGTCCTCCTACAAATTCGTCAATTTCCGTAACTATTACCACCACCTCAACTCCATTAATTAGCCTCACCTTAGCCTTTTCCAAGAAATCATTGAGGAGCAGATTCTGCTTTTCCGTGAGCGGTCCATTCAAAAAACTGGAGATAAGCTCGAGATTGGCTCCCTGAGAAAGGAGAAATCCCGCGGCCTCAAGATCCCAGGGGGTAGTGGAGGCAAAACTTAGAGAACCGGTATCTTCATAAATTCCCAGAGCAAAAAGAGTCGCCTCCGACGGGACCACAGAAATGCCTTGTTCCTTTATTATATGGACCAGGATACTGGTGGTAGCGCCCACTTCTTTGCACACGCCCCCATCTCCCTCTATATCCTGGGGATGAGGAGGATGATGATCATACAGGTGAATTTCCACTCCCCTTTTACCAATAAGTTGACGGAAAATCCCGAGGCGATTAACCCAACGGGTGTCTACCAGGATCAGACGATCTACAGTATCCAGGTTAACTTTTTCCACCGGGATAGCTTGCAATATCTTCCCATAAACACAGATAAATTGACTTACTTCCTTGGCTACTGATCCGGGAAGGCATATCTTGGCCTCAGGATAAATTTTCCTTGCCGCCACCGTGGCAGCAAGGCCATCAAAGTCCGTCCCTGTATGAGTGGTAATTATCTGCATACTTCTACCTTCGCTATCGATGCTTCTTTTTCACCTCAATATTTCCTTAGCCTTATGTAGAAACTTCTCAGCAGATGCAATTGCTGCCTTTGCCCTTTTCTCTGAGAAACGCGAATGATAGTCAGCATTTTCTCTCAAACTCATGGCGCTATCAAATGTGTCAGCTAAACTTCTTTCCATCTTCCCAGTCTCAACAAACAGTGCTTTTAGAGCAACTGAGAGGCAATGATGACTTTTTTCTCGATACCCAGACGAGTAAATCAAAGCACGAGCGGCATGAAACATGCAGTAATAAGATTGAATTATGCACCATTTGTATCTTTGGTGCTTGAAACCGAAAGTAGCATCATCCAGATCTTCTAAAGCAGCCTCTATTTCCTTTCCAACTAAGTTCTTGGCGTAAGAGACAGAAACAATCTTTTTATCATCTAAACATCTTTTAAAGTTTTGATTCATTTACAACTTTTTCCCAAAGAACTATTCCCTTTCTTACCTGATTTAAAAAAACATCGGATTTGTTCTCCATTTCCAACAACTCCAAAGGAGTCTTAACGACAGGTTGTATCTTGATTTGCTGAAAGCCAGAGCCTGGAGAATAACTATTGACCACTTTTAGTACCTTTTCTCTGTCTTCAGCAACTATGAAGAGGTCCACGTCGCTTTCAGCAGTATCAGTCCCCTGGGCACAGCTTCCAAATAAGACTATCTTTCGTACCGTTTTTTTTATTTTCTGTACCAGTGGCTCCAAAAGAAGCAATATATTTAATCTTTTAAACTCTTGAACGATCGGATTCCTCAAATTAAGGCGATAAAAACACATTTTCCCTTCCCTGCGTCGCTCAAGGGCACCAGCAGAATGTAAATCGTTCAAAGTTTGATTGGCAGATCCATAGCTTATCCCAATTCTTCGGGCTATTTCTCGCTCGTGTAGTTCGCTATCGGCAAACTTTGACAGAAAACTTAAGACCCGTTGATGATTAGTGGAGATTATATAATCTTTAAGCATTCTTAATTGTCATGCTCAAAATTTTGAGTACATGCTCATAATAATGAGCAATCAAGATTCAACAACAACCAGCTGGGTTATGATTTTCGGACTAACCTTTAACTTCCTTCAACACTTGGAAATATATATCTAGATTCGGTTCCTTAAGTCTCAATTTCCAATTGCCCAAGGATACATCCCTGATTGTTTTTTTCTCTGATCTCACCACGGCTTCGCATGCGAAAACTTAAGGTACATTGTTATTGTCTTCGCGCTACTCATCAGTTTTAGAATGACAAGGTAGCTCCTTTTTAAAATATCAAATTGAGCCTAGGTGTCAAGCAAGCCTCAAGCTCGGGGGTGGTATTTTTTATAGACTCTTTTCAGGCGTTCCTGGGTTATGTGAGTGTAGATCTGGGTGGTAGAAATGTTGGTATGTCCCAAAAGCTCCTGTACGAAACGAAGATCGGCATCGCGGGAGAGAAGGTGAGTGGCAAAAGAATGGCGAAGAGTATGAGGCGAGATTTTTTTAGTTATCCCAGCTTTCTGGCTGTACTTTTTGATAATCTTCCAGCAGGTTTGTCGGGAAAGGCGTTTTCCATAACGGTTACAAAACAAGGGTAGCTTATTGGTGGTTTCTATCCTTCTTTTCCTCAAATAGAGCCTCACCCATCGGCAAGCCTCTCTTCCCAGAGGAACAATACGTTCCTTGGAGCCTTTACCCAAGACTTTTACCCATCCCCCTTTAAGATTTAAATCGGTGAGGTTAAGATTAATTAGCTCCGATATACGAAGGCCAGCTCCATATATAACCTCCAGGATGGCCCTATCCCTGGATCCATATTCTTCATCGACAGATGGAGCCTCCAAAAGGGCCTCGACTTCTTTCTCGGAAAGGAAAGAAGGAATCTTTCTTCCCAGCCGAGGAGAGCTAATCCCCTCTACCGGATTATGATCGATCTTTCCCTCTGTGTAAAGGAACTTGTAAAACATCCTCACCACAGAAAGTTTTCGATTTAGAGTGCGAGACTTATTCCCTTTTTCTTTTAAGGTGGCCAAATAATTTCCGATCAGGGCTGAGTCCACCTGGAGAAAGTCTTTTTTTAACCAATCTCTGAACTGACAAAGATCTCTTCTATAAGCCTGTAAAGTATTAGGGGAAAGACCCCTTTCTACATTCAGATAGTCAATAAACGAGCCAATTAAATTATGAGACAAACTCCTCGCCTTCTCTTAAAGCCTTCTCATTCAGGGAGAGAAGATCTAACTTATCGGCTGAAATCACTTCTTTAAAGGAGTAGACTAAACTTTCCAGACCAACTACCTCTGTTTTTTTGACCCAGGCCCCCAGAGCAACCATATTAGCAATGCGCGAGCTACCTATTCTCTCGGCTATTTCGTTGGCCGGAATCTTGATTATCTCTAGATCCTCACGGAAAAGCTCCTCCTTAACGAGAGAACTATTAATAAGAGCCCTTCCTTTTGCTTTAATGCGAGGAAAAAACTTAAGATAGGAAGGATGACTCATCATAATTGCATTTTGAGGATTAAACACCACCGGGGAAGAGATAGGTGAATCCGAGACTATCACTGTACAATTGGCTGTTCCTCCCCGCATCTCTGCTCCATAGGAGGGAAAGTAGACCACTTCTTTACCCTCCTTTAATCCGGCATAGGCAAGGAGTTTTCCGGCAAAGATTATTCCTTGTCCTCCGAATCCAGCTATTATGAGTTCTTCATACATTTTAAATTGTCTCCCGGGCCATCTTTACTCCTTCTTCTATGAGTCTGTCTAATTGGCTTTGGTTGGAGGCCTCAGCATAAACTCTCACTTTGGGTTCGGTTCCCGAGGGCCGAATGAGAAGCCAGCTGTCATCTTTCATGAAGAATTTAACGCCATCGATGGTTTTAATCCGCCTGATGGGGATTCTGCCTAAAGTCGAAGCCAATGAGGAAGAAAGTTTTTTTATCATCTCCGGTTTATTCACTCCCGCCTGAGCAAAATCTATCCTTTTGAAGAAAGAGGCACCAAATCTATCCTCCATTTGCTTCAAAATTTCAGAAAGGGATGAGCCTATTCTGGTGATCACCTCCACAAAAAGAAGACCCGAAAGAATGCCATCTCGCTCCATGAGATAGCCCCGAAAGCCGTATCCTCCACTTTCCTCACCTCCAAAAAGAATATCCTTTTCCTGCATCTTATCACAGACATATTTGAAGCCCACCGCTACCTCATCTAAAGATAAATTAAACTTTCTGGCTATTCTTTCTGGCTGATAACCCAACGAGACAGTCTTTACTACCCCCCCTCGGAGATTTTTTTCCTCTACCAGGTACAAAAGAAGAAGGGAGAAAACCTGGTGAGGGGTAAGATATCTTCCCTCATTATCCACTATTCCTAATCTATCTGCGTCCCCATCAGTGGCTACGCCTAAATCTGCCCCCTCCTTTATCACCGTCCTTTTTAAATCCCCCAGGTTCTCCTCAATAGGTTCAGGATTTATCCCACCAAACCCGGGATTGTATTTGTGATGAATAGTCATTACCTCACATTTTGACCGAGCAAGGATTTTTTCCAAAAAACTGTCTCCGGTACCGTACATTGGATCGTGGATGACTTTAAGATGCGCCTTCTTTATTAGATCCATGTCCAAAAAGGATTCAACCTTCTTGAGATAACTGGACACCAGATCCTCTTTTTTCAGGAGTCCTTTTTCTTCAGCTTCTCTTAGGGAAATCTTTTTCACCTTGTGTTTATCAAGAAAGGATTCGATAGCGTTGGTGGTCTCGGGAGGGGCCGAGCCTCCAAAAGATCCCCTGATCTTAACCCCATTAAACTTAGGAGGATTATGAGAGGCGGTAATCATCACGCCTCCTGCTAGATTCTTATCAGTTATGGCGAAGGAAAGACACTGGGTGGGAATATCT
>JBHIAL010000024.1:0-10352 GCA_046758525.1 bacterium | reverse complement strand
AACCGGATTTAATGAGGTATCTTGACCCTGAGGATGTCTCACCAGTACTTTGAAGACTACCAAGACCAACATGAAAGACAGAAATCCTATGAAACAAATTTTAAATTTTCCTGCCAGCCAATTCTTTAATTGAAACATTGACATCCTCCCCATTTAGGTTGTGAGATCGATTTTGACATTTAACTTTTGTCACCTTTGTCTAGGTGAGCCGGACTTTGAGATTTACATTTCAATATACTCCAATCCCGCCAGGCTGTCAAATCATGTCCAGGCCCATCCACCTTTCTTTAATTCGCCCTCTTGACATAAAGAAGAGTTGTCTGTATTATTAAAACGATTCAATATTCAATCGTTTTAATAGCTATCAATATTAGGGTTCTGGGATACTAGATGGCCAAAATTAAAGATGTTGCTAGGTTAGCCCGAGTCTCACCAGCTTGTGTCTCTCTGGTGCTCAATGATAAGCCCTATGTTAGTCAAGAAGCTAAACAGAGAATCTACAAAGCCATCAAACAGCTTAACTACCGGCCAAATATTATTGCCCGGAGTCTTCGCAAAAAAAAGACCACCACCATAGGTTTGGTTCTTTCTGATATTACCAACCCCTTTTTCCCTGAAGTGGCAAGAGGAGTGGAGGATAGGGCCAGAGAATACGGTTTCAGTGTTGTTTTGTGTAGCACCGACGCAGATCCTTCTCTGGAAAGACAGTACATTGATGTTTTACTTGCCAAACAAATTGACGGTTTAATCCTTACCTCAATTCGTAGCAGCGATAATTTAAATCAATATGGTAAAGAGGACTGTCCTCTGGTGCTGGTTAACAGGGAGCTCTCGCCGGACAGATTTGATTTTGTGGGAATTGACAATGTAGCTTCTGCTAAAATGGCCATTGATCATCTTATAAAATTAGGTCACCGAAAGATCGGCTTCATTAGAGGAGAACCAGCATCCTCGGCAAGTTTCGGTAGATATGAGGGATACAGATTAGCCTTAGAGCAGGCTAAAATTTCCTATTCAGACAGTTTTATTAAAAAAGGATATTTAAAATACTCCGGTGGGTACCGGGCAATGGAGTCCCTTTTACAAACCTCTCCTTCTCCTACTGCTTTATTCTGTGCCAATGATATGATGGCCCTGGGGGCAATAGATACCTGCTTGGAGAAGGGGACTAGAGTTCCCCAAGATCTTGCCATAGTTGGATTTGACGACATATGGGTAGCATCACTGAAGAGTGTGCAGCTCACCACTGTGCGCCAACCTCGATATATTATGGTGGTAAAAGCAGTTGATTTGATGCTTGAGAGAATAATGGGCAAGAGAGTCAAGATCAAGAGGGTGATGCTTCCGGCAAAATTAATGGTGAGAAGAACCTGCGGGGCAAACTCTTAGAGGAGAAAATGGCTGAATTCATAACCTCCAAACAGGTTGTAGCTTTAATTCAGGATGGTATGAGCCTGACCACAGTAGGCTTTACAACAATGGGGGTTGCTGAGGATGTCTTGCAGCAAATTGAGCAAAGTTTCCTAAAAAAAGGAACCCCCAGAGATTTAACCATTATCCATGCTGCAGGACAGAGCGACACAGAAAATGGTATAGAACATCTTGCCCATGAGGGACTGATAAAGAGGATCATCGGTTCCCACTGGGGTCTTGCTCCCCGTATGGCCAGACTTGTTTACGAGAATAAGGTTGAAGCCTATGTTCTTCCCCAGGGAAGGATTGCTAACCTTTATAAAGCCATGGCCGGAGGAGCACCGGGACTTTTATCTCCCGTTGGCCTAGATACTTTCGTTGATCCCGAGATTGAAGGAGGTAAGGTTAATGAGCGCACAAGAGGGTGTGAGGATATAGTAGAGAGAGTTCAGATAGGAGGCAAAACTTACCTTTTATATAAACAGGTACCCATTGATGTGGTGCTTATCCGCGGAACCTGTGCCGATGAGAAGGGCAATATATCAATGGAGGAGGAAGCGGTTAAATTAGAAGCATTATCTGCAGCTCTTGCTGCCCGTCGTTTCGGAGGAAAGGTTATTGCCCAGGTAAAGTGGCTTACCAGGGAAGGGTCTTTACATCCCAAAGAGATTGTAGTTCCCGGTATTTTTGTAGATGCAGTGGTTCCTGCTCAAAATCAGGAGAGTACTCATCGTCAAACAGCCACCAGCTTCTATGATCCTTCCTATTGTGGTGATATAAAGGCGGCCGAGGTTGCCCTCCAGCCCATTCCCTTTAACCTGCGTAAGATAATAGGTCGCCGGGCAATCATGGAGATAACTCCTGGGGCGGTGATTAATCTGGGTACAGGGATACCCGGAGATACAATTGGACCTATTGCTGCGGAGGAGAGGATCCTCTCCGAGCTTATACTCACCGTAGAATCAGGTAGCATTGGTGGGGTACCCGGAGGGGGAATTGATTTTGGGATTAGCAGGAATCCAGATGCCATTATAAATCATATGGACCAGTTTGATTTTTACACTGGATGTGGAGTGGACATAACCTTTATGGGAGCAGCTGAAGTTGATAGAGAGGGTAATGTTAATGTGAGCAAATTTGGATTTAGGGTAGCAGGGTGTGGAGGCTTTATTGATATTACCCAGATGGCAAAAAAGGTTGTTTTTTGTTCTTCCTTTACCGTGGGCAAAACCATTATTGAAACTTCGGATGGCAAACTTAATATCCTGCAGGATGGGGAACCGAGCAAATTTCTTCCCCGGGTTAACCATATCACCTTTAGTGGAAAGCGGGCAAAAGATATAGGACAGAAAGTTCTCTATATTACAGAGCGAGCCGTATTTGAGCTAAGATCTGAGGGGCTTACCCTGACTGAGGTTGCACCGGGGCCGGATATGGAGAAAGATGTATTAGGTAAGATGCAGTTTAAGCCTAAAATAGCTCCGGGGTTAAAGGAGATGGAGGCAAAGATATTCTCAGAGAGACCAATGGGTATCAGAGAGATTTTTATATGAAACACCTTATAACCTCTTATCGTCGAGGTTTGATTTATCAAACCAGCAGGTTTTCTAAAATGAGGATGTAAAGATGCGCCTTAAAGACAAAAAAGCAGCAGTTACCGGAGCGGCAAGGGGGATAGGAAAAGCCATTGCCTTAAAATTGGCTCAAGAAGGTGCTGATGTGGTGGTTGCTGATATTGACCTTGAAAGTGTTCAAGAGGTTGCTAACCAGATAAAGAGGCTAGGAAGAAGGGGAATTGCTGTAAAGACAGATGTTTCCAGAAGGGAGGAAGCAGAGAGGATAATGAGTGTAGCAAAGGATGAGTTGGGTAGACTGGATATTCTGGTCAACAATGCGGGAATAAACCGGGATGCAATGCTGCACAAGATGAGTGACGAGGAGTGGAACCAGGTTTTAGCGGTTGATCTTAGCGGGGTTTTCTTCTGCCTGCGAGCTGCAACAAAACTGATGCGAGATCAGGGATATGGCAGGATCATTAACATATCCTCTGCCAGCTGGATGGGAAATATCGGGCAGGCCAACTACTCTGCGGCAAAAGCAGGAGTGGTGGGATTATCCAAAACTGCGGCCAGGGAACTGGCCAGAAAAGGTGTTACTGTAAATGTAATTTGTCCCGGCTTCATAGATACTGAGATGACCAGAGCAGTTCCAGAAAAGATCAGGGCTAAAATTATAGAGAAAATTCCCATGGGTGAGGTGGGAAAACCGGAAGATGTGGCAAGTGTTGTTGCTTTTTTAGCCTCCGATGAGGCAAGGTATGTCACCGGCTCTATTATAGATGTGGGTGGGGGAATGGTACTTTAGGAGAAAAGGATGCAGAATAAAGGAGTAGCTATTATTTGCATGGTTCGGACAGCAGTGGGAAGATTTGGTATGTCACTGAAGGATATCTCTCCTCTTAATTTAGGGGCTCTGGTAATAAGAGAGGTCATCAGGAGAGCTAATCTTTCGCCGAAGCAGATTAAAAGGGTGATTGTAGGTGAGAATATCCAGAGCACTCCCCGGGGTGATCCTGCCAGGCATATAGCTTTACGGGCAGGCCTTCCTATAGAAGTTGATGATTATTCTATTAATATGAACTGTTCCTCGGGAATGAGGGCGGTTGTCTGTGGAACTCAAGATATTCTTTTGGGAGAGAGGGATATCCTGGTGGCCGCGGGAGTTGAGTGTATGAGCCAAGCTCCTTATCTTCTCGATGGGGTTAGATGGGGGATTAAGTTGGGAGGGAAAAAACTGATAGATTTTCTGGCTGATTATCTACTGGTAGACGCAGGACCCATGGCCGAGGCCGTTGCCGAGAGGTACAAAATCAGCCGACGAGAGCAGGATGAGTTTGCCTACGCCAGCCATATGAAAGCTATCAGAGCTATTGATGAGGGGAAATTTGAGAGGGAAATCGTCCCTGTTCCAGTAAAGGCTTTAAGGGAAAAAGCAGCGAGGGAAACAGTTATGGAGGATAAGCTAATTCCTCTACCGGATGAGGTTGAGAACGAGAATTTTTTCCAGGTGGATGAACATCCCCGAAGGGATACTTCTTTAGAGAAACTCTCTTCCTTGAGGCCTGTCTTTAAAAGGGGAGGTACTGTGACCGCTGGCAATGCCTCAGGAATAAATGATGGGGCGGCTGCCTTGGTTTTAATGAAAGAAGAAAAGGCAAAAGAGCTTGGCCTTTCGCCTCTTGCCCATCTTAGAGCATGGGAATCGGTCGGTATTAAACCGGAACTATTTGGCATGGGTCCAGTTCCGGCAGTGAAAAAGCTGCTAAATAAGGAGAATTTAAATATTGAGGAAATTGATCTTTTTGAAATTAACGAAGCCTTTGCTTCTTCGACGATAGCAGTTATCCAACAGTTAAAAATAGATCCTCAAAAGGTCAACGTAAATGGAGGAGCCATTGCACTCGGCCATCCTGTCGGTGCTACCGGCGTCATTATGATGATAAAGTTAATTAGCGAGATGAGGCGGAGAAAATCCAAATACGGAATAGCCACCATGTGTGTCGGTAGTGGTCAGGGTATGGCAGTAATAATAGAAGTGTAGTTGATGTGAGGAAAAAAATGGGCTTTGGATTTTGTGGAAAAATAATTCGAGTAGATTTATCAAAGAGCAAAGTGAAGGTAGAGAGTTTAGGAGAATCAGTTTTTAAAAAGTACTTAAGCGGAAGTGGAATAGCTGCCAAGATCCTTAGTGAAGAATATGATAACTCCTTTGATCCTTTTGATGCAAATAGCCCCATTGTTTTTATGGCCGGTCTTTTAACTGGAACTCTCGTGCCTGCTGCTTGCAAAGCTTCTTTCTGTGCCAGGTCACCCCAAACTGAAATATGGAATGAGGCCACCGTGGGAGGATATTGGGGAGCTGAATTGAAATCCACCGGTTACGATGGGATAGTGGTTACTGGTAAAGCAGAAAAGCCCGTATATCTGTGGATTGATGACCACGAAATCTATATAAAATCTGCTCAAAGTATCTGGGGATTAGATACTTATCTCACCACCAACAAGTTGTTAGAAGCCACTGACTCTAAAGCACGGGTTGCCTGTATAGGACAGGCAGGCGAAAATCTATGCAGGATGGCGTCGGTAATGATCGATGGAAGAGAAAGTAGAGCCGCAGCAAGGGGCGGTCTGGGAGCAGTAATGGGTTCAAAGATGCTTAAAGCCATTGTTGTCCGGGGTAGCAAACGACCGAGCGTTAAAGAGAAGGAGAAACTCCTTCGGTCAATCCGAAAAGCTCTTCCTTTTCTTAAGGAAAATACTGTAGCTTTGAGTAAATTTGGTACTGCAAATGGTATGTATGCAGTAGTTGAGCCCATAGGAGATCTACCCATCAAGAATTTTATTCAGGGAAAATGGGAGGAGGGTGCTAAAAAAACCACCGGTGAAACTCTCATAAAAAGGTTTTTTACCAGACACTACGGCTGCTTTGGTTGTCCAATTCGCTGTGGCAAGGTTATTAAGTTAAGTAAAAAGAGTGGTCAAGGAGAAGAATTACATGGACCTGAATATGAGTCAAATGCTGCTCTAGGTGCTCTTTGTTTAAATGATAATCTTGAGGCTATTTCTGAAGCTAATGATTGGTGTAATAGATATGGTTTAGATACTATTTCCACTGGAGTGACCATTGCCTTTGCCATAGAGGCTTATGAAAAGAATCTACTCACTATATCTGATACTGATGGAATAGAACTCACCTGGGGAAATAGTGAGGCAATAGTTGAAACTGTTCACAAAATAGCCAGACGAGAAGGAATAGGCGATCTACTGGCCGATGGGACCCGTGAGGCAGTAAGACGAATTGGCAAAAATTCTGATGAGTTTGCTATACACGTTAAAGGATTAGAAGTTCCTATGCATGATCCTCGTGCTTTCGCCAGTATGGCACTTAATTACGCAACAGCTAACAGAGGGGCCTGTCATCTGGATGCCTTGTCTTATACTTTCGAAGAAGGACCGCCGGTAAACGGTCTACCTTACGATCACTCTTTAAGTCCTCATGATATAAAGGGAAAAGCAGAGATAACGGTGAGATTACAGAACTATATGGCCTGCTTTAATGCTCTCGGATTATGTAAATTTCTTTTTTGTGGAAAAATAGGGCCACCTCAGATAACCGAGTGGCTTAATTTGGTTACTGGATGGAGTATGACTCCCGAAGAGTTAATCAAAGTGGGAGAAAGGCTCTTTAACTTAAAGAGAATTTATAACTACAAATTAGGCATTAGTGGAAAGGATGATTTTCTCCCCATGAGACTTTTAACTTTGGACCGCAGGAAAGGGAGTGCCAGAGGAAGCCTGCCCCACCTAGGAAAAATGCTGGCAGAATATTACAATCTTCGGGGCTGGACTGAAGAAGGTATCCCCACTCGAGAGAAGTTACATAACCTTGGCTTATAATAGGAACCTCAAAAAGTTATCGGCAGGTCGACGTTGGAAGAATACGTTCTTAAACGCAAAATAAAAAATAGCGAAGGGAGGTGATGTTGATAAGGAAAGAAGTAGGTAAAGATTTAAAAAAGGAGGATAAAATGGGAAGAAAAATCCTGAGTTTAACAGTATGTCTGGCCTTGCTGGTTTCTCTAGTCGGGGGAGTAGGTCTTGCTCAAAAAAAAGTAGTCACTCTAACAGTGGTAGGCGATGCTGGACACAATCAGTTACCCTGGGAGTGGTATAAAGATGACTTCTTAAAAAAATTTGGTGTCAAGCTCAAAGTCATTGGAGTACCCTTTGCCGAGGTTTACGAGAAGGAGAAAATTGAATTCGTTACCCACACTGGTGCCTACGATATTGTAACTGTATTTCCAAAGTTCATGGGAGATTTCGCCGGAAATGGTTATCTTGTAGCTCTGGATGAATATGCGAAAAAGCTTGATCCCAAGATGGATGATGTGACCCCGGGGTATGGGAAGCTTTACTGTGAATACGAAGGGAAGCTATACGCTGTCCCCTATGATGGTGACGTGCTAAGCCTGTATTACAGAAAAGACCTTTTTGACAATGAGACGGAAAAGGCTGCGTTTAAAGCTGAATATGGTTATGATCTTAAACCACCTGCGACCTGGAAGGAGTATCTTGAGGTTGCTAAGTTCTTTACCCGAAAGAAAGGTGAAAAACTGGCGGGAAAAGTGCTGGACAGAGATTTCTATGGAACCGCCTTTTATGGTCAAAGAGATTGGGTTTATGGATGGTGGGGAAATCGATTTGGCAGCCTGGGCGGAGTGTACTTTGATGAGAAGACCATGGAGCCGGCGATTAACTCTAAGGCCGGTGTTGATGCTCTAAAGGACATGATAGAGATAAAAAAATACTCCCCTCCTGATGTTCTTGCTTTCGGGTATGAGGAATTAAAGGATGCGTTTCTTAATGGAGAAACGGCCATGGTCATCCAATGGCCCGACATTGGTAAAAAGGCGGCTGATCCAGAACAGTCGAAAATTGTGGGAAAAACTGGAGTCGCCGGCGTACCTGGAGTCATGGTCGAGGGAAAACTCTACCGGAGGGCGATGATGCCTGCCGGTCGAGTTTTAGCAGTGACCAAAGAATCCAAACATCCCTGGGAAGCCTATCAGGTAATTCACTATCTGACCACCGTGACCAGCATTGACGATGTCTCCACTGCTAAAACCGGACTTGATCCTTACCGCTACTCCCATTTCGCACATCCAGAAGAATACGAGATGTTTCCTGACGTTGAGTCGGCAAAGATATACCTAGCCGGAGTGCAGGCCAACATGGAAGTCGGATATCCGGAGCTGACCATTCCCGGAGCTCCGCAGTACTATGACGTGTTTGGCCGTGAAATTACCAAGGCTTTAGCTGGGGAAAAGAGTGCCGAAGATGCCCTCAATGCGGTAGCCAAGGAATGGACAGAGATCACCAAGCGGTTCGGATTGAAACAACAGAGAAAGATGTATCAGGCAACGGTTAAGGGCTGGAGAGAAGCCGGTCTCTGGAAGTAGAACAAAAAGGGGGTAGGAACTTAATTCCTACCCCCAATTTAGTCTTAGAATTAGAAAAATTTTGAAAGGAGGTGTTAGATGGGCCATGAGCAATCCAAAATCAGGACTCTTCGAATAACCAAGCTTACCCCTCTTTTCTTCATCCTGCCCTGTATCGTCATCTTGCTTGCCGTCTCCATATTTCCCTTGGTCTATTCCCTTTGGCTCAGTTTTAATTCCTGGGAATTGGCCATGGGGCTACCTAAGAGGTTCATCGGGTTGGGAAATTATATAAGACTCTTTCAGGACCCCAGATTCTGGATGTCTATGAAGAATATGGGAAAAGTGCTTTTTTTTGGGGTGGGTTCGCAGTTTCTCATTGGATTTGCTCTGGCTTTACTCCTAAATAGAGAATTTCGGGTGAGAACTTTAGTGGCTACTCTTTTTCTTTTACCTACCATGATAGCTCCGGTAGTAGTTGGAACTACTTGGAGGCAGATTTATCACTATAGCTATGGTCCTTTAAACTATTTTCTTCAAGCTATTCGCTTAAGCGGAGGAATAAACTGGCTGGCTGATATTAAACTTGCCCTAACCTCCATCATCATCAGTGATACTTGGGAGTGGACACCTTTTATGATGGTAGTGTTGTTAGCAGGTCTTCAGTCTATACCAGTAGACCTTCAGGAAGTAGCAGCTATAGATGGTGCCTCCAGGTGGCAAATATTCTGGCACATAACCCTACCCCTTTTAAAGCCGATTATCATCGTGGTCATACTTATCAGGGCCATGGATGCTTTCAAACTATTCGATCTTGTGGTGCTGCTTACCAGAGGGGGACCAGGAGGCTCCTCAGAAACAGTAGCTTATTATAATTATCTGAGTGGTTTTAAACACTTTAGTATGGGGTACGCTGCAGCTATGTCCTATATTCAACTCGTTGTCATTATCATCATTGCCAACTTCTTCTTAAGATTTTTAAAGGAGTAGCTGTATGGATAAGAGGAAGAAAGCTGAGAAAGGAAATCGGTCATCTAAGTCAAACACCCTTATTTTTGTGGTTATAGGCATTTTTTTAGTGCTTTTCCTGAGTCCAATGTTGTGGATGGTGCTCACTGGCTTTAAGCATCGGGGAGAATTTTTTACTTATCCACCCGTTTTTATTCCCAAACACTTTAACTGGAGTAATTTCCTGCGAGGGATTGAACTTGGCGGAGGAAAAGCAATCTTTGATATTTTGATCATTGCGACCTCATCGGCCCTCATCTCCTTGGTAGTTGGTTCTTTGGCCGCTTATAGTCTTTCCAGATTTAAAATCGGGGGAAAGAACCTAGCTTTCTGGATTCTATCCATTAGAATGCTTCCTCCTATTGCGGCTGCTCTCCCTCTTTTTATTTTTTATAGCTCTCTTCACCTCCTCGACACTTATGAAGCTCTAATTATTACCTATAGCCTTATGAATATACCTTTCGCGGTCTGGATGTTGAAGGGATTCTTTGATGAACTACCTCCCTCGTTGGAAGAGTCGGCTCTGGTGGACGGGTGTAATCGCTTGGCAGCTTTTTACAGGATAGCACTTCCTCTCATTGCCCCGGGTCTGGTAGCTACCACTCTCTTTAACTTTATCTTCTCCTGGAATGAGTTTCTCTTCGCTTTGGTCTTCACTCGCTCCCATGTTACTCCGCTTACCGTATTTATTGCCGGTTTAATCGGGGGGCATGAGATTCTTTGGGGAGAGATTTCCGCCGTTGGTACCATGGCTAGCCTCCCCATTATAATCTTAGCTATATTCCTGCAGAGGTATCTGGTAAGAGGATTAACTATGGGGGCAGTTAAAGGATAATTGGCTTCCCCCGCTGTTTGCATAAATCCATCATTTGTTAACCAAGGCTGCCGGTGCTAGCTATGTAAAGACTTCTACTGGCTTTGGTAAAGGAGGCGC
>JBHIAL010000023.1:0-10367 GCA_046758525.1 bacterium | reverse complement strand
TGCTGCATCTTAGTGCATCCTTT
The DNA here is from genome assembly GCA_046758525.1 of bacterium. GTDB lineage: Bacteria > Aerophobota > Aerophobia > Aerophobales > AE-B3A > AE-B3B. The sequence continues at coordinate 10,344 of JBHIAL010000023.1, read as the reverse complement.
AAGTTTTTTTCCTAAGATACAGCATTTATGTCGAAAAGCAAGTCTGTAACTCAAATCCAAAGATAAGATTTCTATAACTGCGGAAGATAGGTTGTATATTGGGGAATTGCTACATAAATCAAACGCATATAATTTCAAGGGTTTAGAATTATCTGCTTCTTTTGATTTTAAAACTATTGTCGAAGAAAAAAATAGACTTGTTCAAAAATTAAGAGATGAGAAATATGAGAAAGTGTTGGATAGTTTGCCTAATGTGGAGCTTGCTAAAGGCAATGCTAAATTTATTGCAAAAACGAAAATTCAAGTAAACGGAGAAATTTATAGTGCTGATAAATTCATAACTGCAACAGGCTCTTCGACTCTTATTCCTCCAGTTGAAGGTATCGGCAAAGTTGATTATCTAACTAATATTGAAGCACTACAACTCAAAAGATTGCCCAAATCAATGGTTATTCTTGGTGGTGGAGCATTGGGAATAGAATTTGCTCAAATGTTTTCAAGATTTGGAACAAAAGTCTGTTTACTGCAACAAGCTGATAGAATCTTGAAAAGGGAGGAGCCAGAACTTGCTAATCTTTTGCAAAAATATTTGCAGGATGAAGGGATAGAAATTTGCACAAAAGTCCGAGTGAAAAGCGTTAAACAAGATGGCAATAAAAAAATGGTGAGAGCAATTGTCAATGGAAAGGAAAGATTCTACAGAGCAGAACAGTTGCTAGTAGCAACAGGAAGAAAACCTAATACTTTAAATCTAGGATTAGAAAAGCTTGGAGTTAATCTTGGAAACAAAGAGGAAATTATTGTTAATGAAGGAATGCAGGTAGCAGGAAACGTTTGGGCTGCAGGCGATGTAACAGGAGAACCTATGCTTGAAACAGTAGCAGCAAGAAAAGGAATGATTGCAGCAAATAATGCTTTGGCATGCTCCGAAGAAGAAAAAAGGAAGATGGATTACAGAATAGTGCCTCATGCTGTTTTTACTGATCCCCAACTTACAGGAGTGGGATTAACAGACGAGGAGGCAATAGGAAAAGGGATAAAATGTAAATGCAATACTGTTTCCCTGGAATTGGTGCCAAAAACACAGGTAATCAAAGATACAAGAGGAGCAATAAAGGTTGTGATTGATAATAAAACTCAGGAGATAATAGGTATTCATATTCTAGCACCCGAGGCAGCTGATTTAATACTTGAGGGGGTTATGATTATCAAAAATAGAATGACAGTTGATGACGTAATAGATACATTGCATATCTTTCCAACGTTATCTGAAGCAATAAAAATTGCTGCTCAATCCTTCAGAAGGGATATAACTAAAATGAGTTGTTGTGTAGAGTGAGAAAATGAAAGAAGAAAAAAATCATAGGAAATCAGAGATCAAGAAGGGAGTAACGGCAGGTTTTTGGTCAGGAATACTTGCCTCATTATGCTGCATAGGACCACTTGTAATAATTTTGTTTGGATCAGGAACAGTTTCATTTGCATTAAGTATAAGCCAATATAAACCATACTTTTTAGGCTTGGCTTTTCTATTTATGGTTTCTGCTATTGTTTTACATTTGAGAAAGAAAAATAAGACATGTGGTATTCACTGTTTCAGTTTAGAAGGCCTAAAAAGAGAGAAGCCCTTCATTTTGTCCGTGATTTTGTCTATGGTTATAATTTATGTTCTTTCTTTGTATGTTGTAATGCCTACAATCAGTCCGATTATATATGGACAATCTGGGGAAACAGCAAGTTTGCCTCAAACAGGAAAAACAGTTAATCCAATAAATGAGAATTCGAATTTGCACTTATTAAGTCTAAAAATCAATGGGATGACTTGTGCCGGTTGCGCTTATGGAATACAGAGTATATTGGAAAGTTTAGATGGCGTTGTTAAAGCTAAGGTCAATTATCCAGAAGGGACAGCAAGTGTAATTTATGATGCAGACAAAATTACAAAAGAGGAGATAGCAAACTCGCTTGAAAGTTCATATAGTGCGGAAGTTATTAAGGACGGGAAAAATGAGCTCTAAAAGGATCAAGTCCAGTTTCCAAAAGACTTGACTTTTTATTTTTTTAATAGTACAATGTATGTATGATAATGTAACTATACATACAAATGATAAAAGAATTTGCTGAAATATTTAAAGCTCTTAGCGATGAAACAAGAGTTCGTATTCTTTATCTTCTTAATTTGAGTGAAGAGTCTATTTGTGTGTGTGAAATAGTGGATTCTTTAGAAGAGCCCCAATACAATATTTCAAGGCATGTTAAAATATTGAGAAACGCTGGACTTATTGAGGAAGATAAAGAAGGGCGTTGGAGATATTATTCTTTAACTAAAAAAAGAGATTTGTTTATAGCCCATCTCTTTCAAACTATCTCTTCCATCCCTAAGAAAATCTTAATAAAAGATTCTGTAAGGTTAAAGGAACGCTTAAAAATTAGAAAAGAAGGAAAATGTGTATTGGGAATCCAGAATCCAGATTTGTTATCGAGAAAAAGGTAATCAGGAGGTGATTAAGGTGGGAAATGAGAAGAAAAAGAAAAAAGGGTTGTTATCGGTGATCAGGAAATCTATGACCAAAACCGGCGGATGCTGCGGTCCGGGAGAAACCTGCGGTGGTCTTGCAAAACAAGATGACAAGAAAACCTCTGAGGATAAGGACACCGAGGGATCTGAAACTAAGAACAATTAAAGTTTAAGGGGTACTAAGGATGCTTGCATCCGTGGAACGTCCCCTTTTGACTCTGACGGGAGGATTTTGCGTTATGCGCGAAAACCAAAGGGGAAAGTTTGCCCAATACCGAGAGCTCTTAGTACTGGCTATTGTTCCCGGTATTGTCGGGATCCTTGTCCTGGTGAGCTGGGTACTGGCGTATTGGCAAATTGGGCCGTATTACCTGAACGCGGGAATAGCCCTTATTGCCACGCTTTTTGGCGGTTTGCAGAGATTTATTGCGGGGTTCAAAGATATCTACAACCGAAGAATAACCGTCAACGTCTTTGTTACAGTTGCTCTCACCGCTACAGTTGCCATTGGTGAGTTTCGAGCAGCAGCGATCATCGTGTTCATTATGGCCGTGGCAGGCGCCCTGGAGTCCTATACCCTCGACAAGACTCGGAGGAGCATCAGGAACTTGCTGGACCTTACTCCCAAAATGGCGGCAGTGCGGCGTGGAGAAAGGGAAGTTTCTATTCTCGTGAGCGAGATTCAGGTTGGGGATGTAGTGGTCGTTAGACCGGGAGAACGTATTCCCGTCGATGGGGTCGTGGTAGCCGGAGCAAGCAGCGTCAACCAGGCCCCCGTCACTGGGGAATCAATGCCAGTTGAGAAGTTCAAGGATAGTGAGGTGTTCGCCGGGACCTTGAACGAGGTGGGCCGCCTTGAAATTCGGACCACCAAGACTGGTGAGGACACCACTCTATCCAAAATTGTTCATCTTGTGGAAGAAGCACAGGAAACAAAAGCACCTATCCAGGACGTTGCCAACCGTTTTACTGTGTGGTTTCTGCCCACTGTACTGGTGTTGGCAGTCATAGGATTTTTCACCTCTGGCGACATCAAGGTTGCGGTGTCCATTCTTCTGGTGGCTTGCCCCTGTGCTTTTGCCATTGCTACCCCAACAGCGGTGACCGCGGGTATCTCTAATATGGCCCGGCGTGCGGTGCTTATCAAGGGAGGGATCTTCCTTGAGTTGGCTGGAAAGCTCAACACTCTCCTGGTGGATAAGACGGGCACATTCACCTTTGGAAGGCCCAGGGTGGTCGAGGTGGTCGCCTTTGATGGAAGATCAAAAGACGAGGTTCTGCGCATGGCAGCGACAGCCGAGAAATACTCCGAACATCCCCTGGCTAGATCGGTCATGACCCTTGCTAGAACGCGCAGCATCGAGGTACCGGATCCGGACGAGTTCAGAATCAAGATTGGAATGGGTGTTTCCGCTAGGTGGAACGGCAAGGAGATTCTGGTCGGCAAAGAGGAATTCCTGCGCCACAAAGGCATCTCCATTACCGGAGACATCGAGCGAACAGTTTCAGACCAAGCGGAACAGGGAAGGACCACTATTCTTGTAGCGGAGAAGATGAGCACAGTCGGCTTGATTGCAATCGCCGATGAGATTCGCCCGGAGACATCCCGAGCCATTGCGTCCTTGAAAGCCATGGGCATTCAGAATATTACTATGCTCACCGGAGATAACCACAAGGTGGCCAAGTCTGTCGCAGAGGAGATTGGTGTGGACGATTCCCAGGCCGAGCTTCTCCCGGAACAGAAGCAACGGTTTGTCAAGAGGTTGCAAAATGAGGGACGCATTGTCGGGATGATCGGTGACGGCATCAATGACGCTCCGGCTCTGGCTTTGGCTGATGTGGGTATCGCCATGGGGACAGCGGGCACAGATGTAGCTATCGAAACCGCGGATGTGGCCTTGATGAGCGATGACCTCTCGCGGGTCGTGGACTTTATGTGGATGTCAAGAAAAGTGCTTCGGCGTATTAAACTCAACATCCTCTTTGCCATCATGTACAACGCAGTGGGGCTTGTTCTAGGTAGCCTAGGGATGCTCACCCCTGTCCTGGCGGTCACTTTCCAAGAGGCGGGCTGCATTACAGTGGTTTTCAGTTCGGCACTGCTGTTGTGGGTAAAAATAAAATCCCCATGGTCACAAGAACTTGGTGTTTCTTAACTCAAGAGGGGTGTAAATACTTGGAGAAAGACGAATTCTCTGAAATAGATAAAAGAAAACCTCTTAATGCCCTCCCAATCGACCATTATCTTCCTGCCTTAAGCTGTGCCAGCTGTGGATTTCCTACTTGTATGGCTTTTACCTTTAAACTTCTCAGCGTGGAAGTTACGGTAGATAGATGTTTGCCTCTTTTTGAGGATGGGAAAATATCACAAAAAGATGGAAGCTCTTCTGCACTTGCTCAGATCTGCCGGTTTTGAGTTACCTTCTTGACTTAGCCTTTAAAGGGACTATAATATAACTAGGTGATGGAGTTCACCTTGAAATAACCTGCAAATTTGCAGGATGATAACTCCTACTTTGCTGGAAAGTAGGAGTTTTTATATTTTGTGATAACTTTACACTATTTTCAAAACTCAACCCTGAGTTGGATCCAAAAATTAAAAAAGGGGTAAATCTGTGAGCTCTCAACAACTGCTTATTTTTCTTGTAAGACATGGAAGAACGGAGTGGAATAAGAAGAAAACCTGGGAACTATGGATTTTTAGTTTATACAGGTAAAAATTTGAGAAAAAAAGATTCCAAAAAAGAAAGTTTTTATGATAGTGTGTATTTTGACCTTCTGGATGCTATGAGGAGAAAGGTCTGTCCTATTTGCTTTCTCATTCAAAAGTCGGAATACAGATATATGGACACTCTTTTTTATGAACTGGTCAATGATCCTGGGGTTAGAGAGAAATTGAGAAAATCACACGGGTTCTGTACAAAGCATGCCCAACTTGCCAAAAAGGTGGGCAAGCCTTTAGGGATAGCTATAATTTACGAGGATATATGTTCCACCCTTGTTGAGAAAATGGAAAAAGGAGAGAAAATTCCCTCTCCTGACAAGGAATGTCCTGTCTGTAAACTGGTGGAAGAAGTGGAGGAATACTACCTTCAAAGCTTCTTAAAAAACTTTTCATGCAAAGATTTTCAGAATCGCTATAAACGGAGTTTTGGGTTGTGTATGCCTCATTTTCTTGCAGTTTATTCAAGACTATCCGGGCAAGAAGAAAAGGACAATCTCAAACAATGTCAGATACATACTCTAAGAGAATATCTACTAGAACTGGAAGAATTTATTAGAAAACATGATTATCGTTTTTCTTACGAAGAATTTGGCGAGGAAGCTACCTCCTGGAATAAAGTGGTAGATAAAGTAACAGGAAATCATCGCAAATAGTCTTCCTAACCTTTTACCAGACCCGCAAGCTCGTCCTTACCTGCTTTTATACAATCTGAGCTATAGAGTCTTGCCTCTCATCCGTTTTAAGCTTTGAGTGAACCGGAAGGATTTTCTTCTGTGTCCACGTCCGACTATATATTTGCCTTATCTTTTGTCTGACTTTTTTCTTCCTCACACCTTCCATACCTACATATTAGCTCCAGAAATAAACCGATGCTCAAGGCAAAAGGTATGATTAACGTGAGTCTGAAAATGGCAAAGGCAAGACCGAGAAACTTTATTTCTAGAGGAAGGAGAGGAATCTTTCCACCCCAGGCAGTGACAAAGGCAGCGATTGCTCCGATTCGGGCACCTTTATCTCGCAAGGTCTTCATCAATGGAAGTATAGTAAAAAGGGAGCCGCCAATAAACATAGTTGTTCAATAGATACTCCCATAATCGTTACAAAAATAACAGTAAAAATTAATCTTGCTGCCATAAATTTCAACCCCAGAAATTGTAGTTCCACCAAGTCCTGACTGCTCACCCACAAATTTGGAAATCTTCTCCGGCGGCACAAATCCTAAAAGTAGCCCTATGATAATTATGATTATAAGAACAGTTGGCAGAATGAGAAGGAACGATCTTACAGCTACCGCAAGAGATTTTTTTTGCTCTTTCCTTATCCTTAACAAAAGCAACAAGTAGAAAACTGATAGCAAATAGATTTATGAAAATAACTGTTGGGCTCACGTTTTCACCTCTTTCCTGATAAAATACAAATTTCCCACTCAAAGCTATAGAAAAAGGTGAGGTGCTCCCTGTGAAAAAGGAGCATCTCACCCACCTTAACTAACTTTCCTCAGAACCTTTTATATCCTCTATCCTTCTTTCCGCCTGGTGAAGTCTTCTCTCCAGTATATCCTTTAGGTTCTTCAAATGCTCTATCTCCTCTTCCCTGGATAAGGGATGGCAGCATGCCCACATACCGGGTCCAAAGGGACCCATGTGATGATAAGAATGAGGATAGGGCCCTGTACAACATCCCCATCCACTGTAACCTCTACACATAATCTCACCTCCTGCTCATTTATCTTGTGTTTCTTTGTATCCTCTAATTTTTCCTGAATTTTCTTTTGGTTACCTCAATTAAGCCTATCGGGCCGGTCATCATTACATCGCCAGCTGGAGCTGCAAAATAGACGGGGAGGTTGGCTCCGGCTAAGATATTTTTCTTTGGCCCAGTTACCGCAACAGTTTCTATATTAGAGAAGCCCGGAGGTTCTGATAAGAAGAATAAGCCGTGGCCGCTGTCTTTAAATATCTCTTCATCAGTTAGTCTTCCATCAGCAAAATCAATCAAAGATTTCTCAATTTTTAGAGGACTTAAAAATCGCGTATGGTGTTCCATTACCCCCATAATACTTCCCCCAGAGATTATTGCTGCCATAGTGTGCCCATTACCCACATTAACGGCAATCACCGGATCAGATTTCTCTACAGTTCTATCTTTTAAACATCCAAGTATGGCAGCCGGAGAAGTATCCACGAGTAAAACCTCTGCTTTAGGTAGCTCTCTTCTTGAGGCCTGAGCTGCAGACCGCATTCTCAAACAGTACGACGGGATCTCTTCCTCTCTAAAAGCTAAGCTCTCTGGTCTTGGGTTTTCTTCTAAGAACTCTCTTATCTTTTGTATGCGAAACTTTCTGTTGCTCATCCCCTTTGGAAAGACGCCATGGTCTTGAACTGCAATGGCCACAGCGTCTACATCGGAGAAAGCTTCACCAAACTCCGCAAGGAATGCCTGAAGTTGCCTTATGTTAACCTCCTCGACAGTTAAAACTTCCTCCTTGAAATCCATGATTTCGCCTTCTTTAACCACTTCAATCCCATGTTCTCTAATCTCATCAAGATCGTTTCTCACAGCATAAGCAGCATTTTCGGCCATTATGACACGAAACCCCTTTTTAAAATGTGTCTTTAAGGCGGAGGAGAAAGCGCCTCCTCCTATGATATCGCCTTTTATGAAAAGATCCTTGCATCGTCTGGTAGCCTCTCTCACCTTTTCTGCGTAAACTTTGGAGGGTGATGGCAGAACCATTTTAATACAATTCTCAATACTTTCCCTTTTGTCATCATAAAGAAGAATATCTTCAGTACCAGCTCCTATATCTATAGCCAGTATTTTCATATGTTTCTCACCCCCCTCCTTAATCTTATTTTATATTCCCCTTATAAGATTTCTTTTGTGAAGTTGTAGGGCGAAGCAGAAAAATCCTACTGAAAATGCCAAAAGCATTAATAAATCAAAAAAGGCAGGATAAAATCCAGCATTATAGAGACTATATCTAATTACGTCGGTGGTATAAGATAAGGGAGATACCGGAGCTACCAGCCTTCCCCAGTAAGGAAGATTTTCCACAGGGATAAATATTCCACTGATAAAAATGAGGGGAAACCTAACCAGAGCGGAGAGCATCATCACCTGAGAGGGAGCCTCGGTTGCAGGAGAGGATAAAAGAACTCCCAGAGAGGAAAAACACAAAGAAGAAAGAAACATACCTCCTGCAAGAAGAAAAGGGTGGGCAATTTTTGCGCCGAAAAAGATAAGTCCTATAAAAAGAGGAACCACTGAGATTGTGATCCCAAAGATGAGTCCTGCCAGGGCATCGCCCAAAAGAAGAGAAAAAAGCGAAACTGGTGTAGTAAGTAGTCTTTCGTAGGTTCGGGCAGTTCTTTCCCAGGGTGTGACCAGAGGCCCCACAGAGGAAGAGGTAAAGAATAAAGTCATAGCCAAAAGACCAGGGATGAGGATCTGGGGCGAAACCTCTTTCCCCAGAGCAAAGGCTAAAAAGAGAAATAAAGGAAATAAAATGCCAAAGATGATTACAGGGGGTTTAATATAGTAAATGCGGGCATCTTTTTCTGCTATTACCAATGAGCCTCTCAAGCTGTAAAGTAAACTGGAAGATGAATAGACTCTGTTCATAGATTAGCCTTTTTGCTTTCAGTAAGTTTAACAAAAACATCCTCTAAGCTTGGGCCACGACTGTTTAGGGAAATGAAGCGAAGCTTATCTTTTTCACTGTACTCTATAAGTTTTCTTATTACCCCATCCGGATCCGGGGTGTAGAGGCGGAACTTATCCCCCAATCTCTGGTATTTGTTAACCTGCGGGATCTTTTCAATCCAGGCTGTATCTGAAGGCATTTTATGAAAAGCTACTTCTATAGATTGGGTCCTCTGAAAAGCAGTTTTTAATCTCTGGGGGGTATCAACAGCTACGATTTTGCCTTTATTTATAATAGCTACTCTGTCACAGATCAGATTTGCCTCTTCAATATTGTGAGTGGTTAAAAAGACAGTTTTTCCTTCCCGTTTAAGGCCCTGTAGAATCTCCCTTATCATTCGGCTGCTCTGGACATCAAGCCCCGAAGTAGGCTCATCAAGAAAAAGAACCTCTGGATTATGAATTAAAGACATAGCCAGAATGAGTCTTTGTTTCATTCCCTTGGAAAATCTTCTCGTTTTCTCATCTTTTCTTTGCCAGAGTCCAAATTTTTGAAGAAGTTGCCTGGCTCCTTTTTCTCTTTCTCCTTTTCTCACACCATAAAGTTTTCCCATCAGCATCATATTTTTCCAGGCAGAAAGGTCTATGTAAACATTGCATACCTCAGGCACAACTCCCATAATTTGCTTGGCGGCGATGGGGTCTCTAACCACATCTGTTCCCAGGACTTCGGCTTTCCCTTCATCTGGTGTAAGAATCCCTGTCAGGATACGGATAGTGGTGGTTTTTCCTGCCCCATTGGGTCCCAGGAAACCAAAAATCTCTCCTTGCTCAACCGCAAAGCTAACATGGTCAAGAGCCAAAAAATCTCCATAGCATTTGGTAAGCATATCTACTTTTATTGCTATCTTATCCTCTTTGGCAATTTCCATCGTCTTTGTAGCTAACTTAAACTTATCTTCCCTTCTCCTGGTAGACTTACTTAATTATTTTTTGTTTTCCCGTGCTAACTACCAGATGTTATCTCTTGTGTGGGTGCTTTTTCCTTTTTACCTTTTATAATTTTGGAAAGAATATGTGTGAATTCCCCTATCTTTCCCACATTAGCCGAGTAGTGCATCCAGTAACCTCGCCTTTCGGCCCGGACTAGGTCTGCTTCTCGCAAGATTTTTAAATGTTGGGACACAGCAGGTTGAGATATATCAAGAAAACTCACTATGGCATTAACACAGAGAGTTCTCTCTGCAAGAAATAAAAATATCCTCAATCTGGTAGGATCAGAAAGGGCTTTGCATATTTTGGTTATCTTTTCTAATTCTGGATGGGGCATATTATGCTCCCCTCGAGATAAGTATATTAACATTTACTTATATTATAGTGAAAAATTTTATCCTGTCAAGGAATATCTCGGGACTCTTCCCCTTCGTCGCTGTATATCGACTTTGGATTGCTTCTG
>JBHIAL010000022.1:0-10874 GCA_046758525.1 bacterium | reverse complement strand
GTAATCACTCCCTATTACAATAAACCTACCTCTAAGGGTCTGGAAGCTCATTACCAGAGATTAGAGACCATTGGCCTTCCTCTTATTATCTACAATGTCCCCTCACGCACTGGAGTAAATATTGATGCGGCATTGGTGGCTGAATTAAGTAAGCTTACCCACATAGTTGGCATTAAAGAGGCGAGTGGGGATATGGATCAGGTATCCAGCATTGTGTCTTTATCCAATCCTGACTTTTCTGTCCTTTCCGGAAATGACTCTCATACTCTGCCCATTCTATCCCTGGGGGGGGTGGGGGTAATATCGGTGCTGGCAAATGTCTTACCCGGGGAGATGTCTCAAATGGTGGATGCTTACTTAAAGGGAGAGATTGGCAAAGCAAAGGAGCTTCACTACCAGACATACTCCCTGTCCCGGGCTATGTTCATAGAAACCAATCCCCTTCCCATAAAGACAGCCATGGCCCGTCTGGGAATGATTGAGCCAGAGTGGAGACTTCCTCTGGATGGGATGAAAAAGGAGAATGAGGAAAGGCTGGAGAAGGCTCTGGCTGACTATGGACTGCTTTAATCTATGAAGACGGTTTATCTTGATCCCTCCATTCCTTCTGCTTGCTGTGAGACCTCCCAGCCACAGCGCCGAAAGATCACTCGTGAGTGGTGGAAGGTCCGGATTCCTCATTACCGGGTGATAATCTCGAGGTTAACGGTTGAGGAAATAAAGGCCCTGAAAACTAGAGAAAAAAGAGAGGCCATCCTCTCTTTAATTGGTGATTTTTCTACCCTGGAGATTTCGCCCCTGGCCGAGAGACTAGCTAGAAGGTACCTCGAGGAAAAGATCATCCCCCCCATTGCCTTCAACGATGCTCTACATCTAGCACTGGCAGTGGTAAATAAAGTCGATATATTTGTTAGCTGGGATTTTGCTCATCTGGTCAAAAGCCAGGTAGAAAGAAAAATAAACGCCTATAATCTGATTAGCGGTTACCCCCGCATAAGGATTACCACCCCCGAGGAGCTAATGAAACAAGAAGGAGGCTAAAGTGCTGAAAAGGCTTTCCCTTTCCACCCATTCCCGGACAGAGTTAATCGACATCAGTTCTCAGGTAGAGGCCATGGTAAAACAGGCCGAGGTAAAAGAGGGAACCTGCCAGGTTTTTGTTCCTCATACCACGGCCGGGATCCTTATCAACGAAGGAGCTGACCCCAGTGTGAGAAGAGATATCCTAAATCAACTGGACAAGATCATCCCCTTGAGAGGTGATTATCAACACACGGAAGGAAACTCCCCTGCTCACATAAAGGCATCTTTAGTCGGCTCTTCTGAGACCATATTCATCGAGAACGGCCGATTAGTCCTGGGCACCTGGCAGTCCATTTATTTCTGTGAGTTCGATGGCCCCCGCCACCGCCAGGCAATAGTAAAGATTGGGTGATACGGTCCTAATTCGGCTCTTTATCTTTCTTCTCTCCGCTGGGAGAGAAAATTAGACATTAATTATGACTTTGTTCACACTCATAACATTGGGTAGGCAGACGAGACCCGATGAATACGGGAATCAGTTTTGTAAGTGGGAGGTGAGGTAGGTGGCAAAGTGTAGAGATTGTGTACATTATGAGCCGGTGGATGAGAAAAAGGGTAAATGCTTCGGGGTGGAGATACCGGGAGAGAGGGACCCCAAGGACTCTGAGAAGTGCGGTGGGAGGCATTTTGAGGCAAGGAAATAAATGCCAGTCGTCTATCTCGGATTAGGTTCAAATAAGGGCGATAGACTTAAGAACATAGAAGTCGCCCTGAATCACCTGAAAAAGAAGATAGCCGTAGAGAAGATATCCTCTTTCTACCTTACCGAGCCGGTGGGAATGAAAGGTGAATGGTTTGTAAACTGTGTTCTGAAAGGAAAAACAGAACAGCCCCCGGAAAAACTGCTCGATACCTTACTCCAAATTGAGACAAGAATGGGAAGAGTGAGAAAAAAAAAGAAAGTCTCCCGGCTGATAGACCTGGATCTTTTGCTTTACGAGGATGCAGTAGTTGACAAGGTCGACCTCGCAGTTCCCCATCCTCATCTACATAAAAGAAGGTTTGTCCTTACACCACTGGTAGAAATCAGTCCTAACCTTGTTCATCCCGTGCTGGGAAAATCCTTGAAGGAGATTTTAAAGGAGCTTAAGAACTCACACCAGGTGGAGAAAATCCTGGAGAATAGGCATGGAGATCATTAAGACTAGAGAAATCGGAAAGATTTATAAAAGCTATAAAGGTTTTTTAAGAAAGAGAAAGCTAGAAGCTCTAAAAGAAATAAATATTAAAATAAAAGAAGGGGAGGTGTTTGGCCTACTGGGTCTAAATGCAGCCGGGAAAAGCACTCTCCTCAAGATATTTCTCGGATTGATTTTTCCCACACAGGGAGAATTTGAGATTCTGGGAGAGAAGGAGGCTACCACCCGACTTAAAGAGAGAATAGGCTTTCTTCCCGAGGATCCCAGTTTATACGGTTATCTATCGGCCAGGGAGCTTTTAGACTTCTGCGGGAAACTGTTCCAAATGAATAGAGGCAGTCGAAGAAAAAGAGCCAATGACCTTTTAGAACTCGTCGGATTAGCTAAAGACAAGGAAACTCGAATCAGAGAATTTTCCAGAGGAATGGCCCAGAGGTTGAGTATCGCCATGGCCCTCATGAATGATCCAGAACTAATCTTTCTCGATGAGCCCTTAAGCGGACTTGACCCGGTGGGAAGAAGAAAAGCAAAGGATATAATTCTAGAGCTCAAAAAGAGAGGTAAGACCATATTTTTTTCCTCCCATATCCTGGCCGAAGCAGAAGAGATCTGTGATCGGGTGGGAATCCTTCATGGGGGAAAACTAATCTGTCTAAAAGAGATAAGGGAAATAAGAAAAGAGAACATCTCTTTAGAGGAGTTCTTTTTGCAGCAAGTGGAGGAAAATTAAGAAAACATCCCAAAAAGGGCCCAGACTAATCCTTGGGCTGGTTCTTGACAGGAGAGAGGAGCAGGGTATAATAATATTCAGTCGGGCGGGAGCATTTTATTGTACAGTATGACCGGATATGGGGAAGGAAGAGAAAGCGGCCAGGAAGCAGATCTCCATGTGGAGATGGGCGCAGTTAACCATCGATTTCTAGAAATAGACGTTAATTCTTCTGAGGCGATTCCTTTTACCTGGCAGAAAAAAATTAGGCAGCTCATTAGAGAAAAAATTAAGCGGGGGAAAGTAAGTCTCAATGTTGAGGTTAAATGGAAACGACCCTTCTTCTCTGAAGTAGCGATAAATCGGGAGCTTGCCACCTCTTACAAAAATGGCCTTTCCAGGCTTTGCCAGGAGCTAGGGCTGAATGACAGAATAACTCTCTCCCATCTCTTAGCCCTTCCAGGGGTAATCTCCTCATCCAGAAAACCACAGACCAAAAAAAATTTAGAGGCCATGCTGGAGAAAGCCTTAACTAAGGCCTTAAAGAACGTTCTCAAGATGAGAGAAAAGGAGGGAAAAGAACATCTTCAAAGCATTCTTCGGTACCTGAAAAGAATCCGAAAAAGGTTTTCCAGTCTGGGAAAAGAGATCCCCGCGGCTCAAAAGAGCTATCAAGAGAAGATAAAGGAAAGCCTGGAAAACCTTTTGGCACCAGGAGAAGACAGGAAAAAGATTGTGAGTGAACTATCCCTCCTTATCTCACGCAGTGACGTGAGCGAGGAAAAGTTGAGATTTCAATCTCATCTAAATGAGCTGCAAAGTGATTTGCACCAGAAAGAACCGGTGGGGAAAAAAATAAGATTTGTCCTGCAGGAACTCCAAAGAGAAATTAATACCCTGGGAGCAAAAGCTAATTCTTTCATTATCTCTCGCCTTGTTGTCCAGATTAAAGAGGATCTAGAAAGAATTAGAGAGGAAGTTCAGAACATCGAATGACCAACCACTTATGAGTAAAAGAGAACTTAGAACTTAACTGATCTAGTTGAGTTTCGGCTGTTTAACTGTAAACTCTCAAAAACCTTTTCTATGGATAAAAGGAGAAATTTGTCTAAGAAGAAGAGCTTAATTGTGGTTATTTCTGCTCCTTCAGGAGCCGGCAAAACTACCCTGTGTAAAAGACTTCTCCAAAGCTCACCCTCATTTATTTTTTCGGTATCTTTCACCACTCGGCTCCCTCGCAAGAACGAGATAGAAGGGGTAGATTATTATTTTGTCTCCCGGGAGGAATTCCAACAAATGGTAGAGAACCGGAAATTTGTGGAATGGGCAGAGGTACATGGGCAGCTTTACGGAACCTCAGCCAATCTTTTAGATAAGGCTATAGAAGCGGAAAAGGATGTAGTTCTGGAGGTTGATGTCAAAGGCGGGACCCAGATCAAGAAAAACTATCCTCAGGCGGTGCTAACCTTTCTTCTTCCTCCCTCCTGGCAGGAGTTAGAAAAGCGATTAAGTAGCCGGCGTACCGAGAATCACGAGAGGGTTAAGGAGAGAATAAAACAGGCAAAAAAAGAGATTGAGTATGCACCTTATTATGATTATTTAATAATAAACGACGATATAAATAGAGCTTTAGATGATTTAACCGCCATAATCAGAGCGGAACGCTGTCGAATGAATAGGGTACCCCTGGAAGAATTGAGAGATTGCGGGGGCTGACATCAAATTAAAAGGAGCTTTAACTGATTAAGTTCTCTACCGATGAATTATTACGAAAAAGTGGGATAGAAGATAAATACGAACTTACCCGGTTAGCCATTCGAAGAATTAGACAACTTGTTAAAGAAAAGGACAAAATGGCCTTGGAGGACACTCACGAGAAACTCCCTACCCTGGTTTTAAGGGAGATTGCGGAGGGCAAACTAAAGCCAGAGAGTCTTGAGAAAGAAACTCAAGAGAAAGAAACTCAAGAGAAAGAAACTTCCCCTTCACCACTAAAAAATAGCCTTTAATTTAGGGCTCACTTCTGCTTCCCAAATCTCATGGCCTGGATGAGGATATCCGGAAAATCGGGGAAAGAAGCCAGCTCAACATAGTCTACGCCTTCGGAAATTCTCTCTGCTTGTTCACGATCCTTTTCTGAGACAAGAGCCATAATTGCACCCAGGCTTGCCGCATTGCCCACACTTTTCACTTTAGCTTTGGTAAAAGTGGGGATCAGACCAATCAGATGAGCACTTTCAGGGTTAATATAGCTTCCAAATGCTCCGGCCAAGAGAACCTCATCTACTTCCTCTCTTTCTACTCCCAGGGAAGTGAGAAGGATTTTTACCCCCGAGCAAATAGCCCCTTTGGCCAATTGAAGCTCTCTTATATCTTTCTGGGTAAGAATAATAGGAATTCCATCTTGAGCTTTTTCTTTTTCCACCAGAAGAAAACCATTATGGTAATCCTTCCTTATTATCCTACCCGACCATTTTTCTTTTGCTTTAGAAGAAGGCTTGAGTCGTCCCGAGCCATCAATGATCTTTTCCTTTAGGAGC
This sequence comes from bacterium, assembly GCA_046758525.1. Taxonomy (GTDB): domain Bacteria; phylum Aerophobota; class Aerophobia; order Aerophobales; family AE-B3A; genus AE-B3B. The sequence continues at coordinate 5,403 of JBHIAL010000022.1, read as the reverse complement.
TGGCTTGAGGCATCTATCAATCCACTGCCACAAATTCCCCTGGCCCTGCCTCCTCCTATTACCTCTACCTCTATCTTCCCTTCCTCAAGTCTTACCTTCTCTATGGCCCCTCTTTCTGCTCTCATCCCCTGGGAGATCCTCGCTCCTTCAAAGGCCGGTCCAGCAGCCGTAGAAGCACAAATTAACTTTTTTCCTTTGGCCAGGACAATCTCACCGTTTGTCCCAATGTCTATGGCTAATCTTACCTTCTGGTTATTTTCATTAAATAAGGAGGTGGCCAGGATGACTGCTACCGTATCTCCCCCCACAAAAGCAGCGATGTTAGGGAAAAGATATAAACTCCCCTGCGGATTTATTCTAATCCCTAAATCAGCGGCTTTTAACTCCATAGCTCTGTGGATAACAGGAACATAAGGATAAAGAGCTAGATTTGTAGGATTTACCCCCAAAAGAAGATGCTGCATCACTGTATTTCCTACAAAGGTAGCTAAATAAATGTTTTCTTTTTTTACTTCACCTGCTTTCCTCAACCTCTGGATTATTCTGTTTATTGCCCCGATTATCCTCTTTTGCAGGATTTTGAGTCCCTCCGGGGTTGACTGAAGGAAGTCTATCCGGCTTACCACATCTTCTCCGAAGGAGGCCTGGGGGTTTAAGAGAGCATTTGTAGCTAGCTCTTCTCCCGTGTCCAGGTCTATTAGTGTCCCCACTACTGTCGTAGTTCCTACATCAAAAGCCACACCAAAATTTTTTCCTCTAGTGTCCCCTTTTTCCACCGTCAATAACCTTTGTTTCTCTAATACGGCCGTAAGTTTGAAATCTCCCTCCCGCATAACTCCCGGGAGCCTTTTAACCAAATCAAGATTAGTTAAAGGATAGGTGACTCCTTTATCCTTCAGGTGTCTTTGCAGGCGGGATAAATCAGCAATTTGATCTTTAAGGCTGGGGGGAGAAAGAGAAAGGTATGTTTTCTCAATTAAAGGCTTGATTTTTATTTTTCTGCTTATCCTATTAGTTAAAATTTTGGGAAAGGAAACTAAGGAAAGAGGGTAAATCTCAACCCCTACATCGCCTTCAACAACTGCCTGACAAGCCAGGCGAATATCTTTCTCTACCGACTGGAGATGTTTTTTTTCAACCGAAGTCAAAGGAGAAAGTTTTCCTTTGACCCTAATCTTACACTTCCCACATATACCTTTTCCGCCGCAAGGATAATTTACCTTAATTCCCGCTTTTTTTATCGCTTCTTTAATAGGGGTCCTGATAGAGGTGAGAATCTCCTTTTTTTCTGGTCGAAAAATTACCCTTACTTTTCTATTTTTCATAAATAATTAGCTTATCAATTTCATTAAACGGCGTGTGAGTTCCTTTTTTGATGTTATTCCAACTACTCGATCAACCACTTCTCCATTTTTAAAAAAAAAGTAAGTGGGGATACCTCGTACTCCATATTCAGCTGCTTTAGAAGTATTTTCATCCACATTTAATTTGTAAACCTCAACCTTGCCTTTGAACTCTTCACCCAGCTCCTCGATTATGGGATCCATTTTCAAACAGGGATTGCACCATTTAGCCCAGAAATCTACCATCACTGGTTTATCTGCCTCTAGCACTTTTTCCTGAAAATCATCCTCTTTAAGTTCCTTAATCTCGCTCATTCCACCCTCCTAAAAAGAATATTAACTCTACGATTCTCTCTATTACTTTAGGTGTTTCTCAGTTAGAAATTTATTTTATAGACTATTACTATATATCTTACTTAGTAGTTGTAGTAGAGCTTGTGAGTTATGGGGATAAACGTGAAAGCTATGTTTATACCTGGTCAGGACAAAAGGATAAATGTGAGGATAAAAGATAAACTTTTCTGCCTTATTTACAATCAAAGAACCTTTTAAGTCTTTACTAAATTTTATCCTCAAGTACTACCCAGAATATTAAGAGGTTTTTAACATGTTCTTTAATTCTTTTAATTCATTACTTAAAACCTCATCTTTCTCAGCCTGTTTGGCTATCTTTCTCCAGGCATACATAACTGTTGTGTGATCTTTACCGCCAAACCTTGCTCCAATTTCTGGGAAAGAATCCTCGGTGAGCTCCCGGCACAGGTACATAGCTATTTGCCTGGGAAAAGCAATAGATCTAACTCTCTTTTTCCCTTTAATTGTTGATTCTTTAATCTTATAGTATTTGCTAACTGTTTTTTGGACCATCTCTACCGTAATTGGTTTGGGTTTTTCATCAGGAAGAATGCCTTTTAAGATCTCCTTAACTGAATTGATATCTATTTTTTCTTTAAATAAAGAGGAGTAAGCGACTATTCTTACCAGACAACCCTCTAACTTACGAATATTAGTTTTTATTCTCTCAGCAATAAACATAGCTACTTCATCGGGAAGATCTATGTTTTCGAATTCTGCCTTCTTTTTTAAAATAGCAATCCTCGTTTCTAGGTCTGGGGCCTGAATATCAGCAATAAGGCCCCATTCAAAACGTGATTGGAGCCTTTTCTCTAAGGTGGGAATCTCAATTGGGGATCTATCACTTGAAAGAACTATCTGCTTGTGGGCCTCATATAAGGCATTAAAGGTATGAAAAAACTCCTCCTGGGTTCTCTCTTTTCCTGCCACGAAGTGAATGTCATCTACCAGCAGAACGTCGGCATTTCGGTATTTTCTTCTAAAAGCAACTGTTTTATCATCCCTGATGGCATTTATTAACTCATTGGTAAATTGTTCAGAAGATAGGTAGGTAAAGTTTAACTCGCTTCTATTTTCCATAACATAGTGACCGATAGCTTGTAAGAGATGAGTCTTTCCTAACCCTACCTCCCCGTAGATAAACAAGGGATTGTAAGCACGCGCAGGAGATTGAGCCACTGCCAGAGCGGCCGCATGGGCCAATCGGTTATTATTTCCTACCACAAAGCTGCTGAAGTGAAATCTAGGGTTTAACCTAGAAACAAAACGTTTTTTCTTAGGACCAACATTTTTTCTCTTTTTGGTATTGTTGTACTTTGGAGGAAGAATAAAATCTACCTCCATTTCGTGCCCACTAATCTCGGTAATCGCTCTTCTTATCATTCCCATATAGTGCCTATTTATCCATTTTTTGGAGAAATCATTGGGAACCATAATGGTCAGCTTTTCTGAGGTAGCTGAATATAATTGGGTGGGTTTAAACCAGGTTTTAAAGTTCTGTGGTTTGAGTTTTTTCTCTAGCTTGGCTAGAAGCTCTTCCCAGACGTTTTTCTTCTGATCGGTCATTTAAAAAAACTCTTTTCCCCGTCAAGAGTTAATCACAGGGTTATCCACAGCTGTGGATAACTAAAAATGGTTGAAAATTAAGAAAAAGAACTGGTTGAAGCACTACCCTTGTTCATCCAAACGTAGACCCAATGCTCATCTTGTGAGTTATGCACAAAAGAAAACCCGCCAATTTGTTTTTTATTTTATAGGGGATATTTTAGATGTCAAGGTTGACAAAACTCAATAATTATACTAGGCTAGCCATAAAATAAGCAATTGGTGGGTCATCAGATGAAGAGACTATGGGCTCCCTGGCGAATTGAGTATATCCTGGGTGAGAAGGAGGGTAAATGCATATTTTGCGAAAAACCCAGGCAAGAGAAGGACGAGGATAACTACATTCTCCTCAGGGGGAAAAGGTGTCTGGTGATGCTTAATGCCTATCCTTACAATAACGGTCACCTCATGATAGCTCCATATCGCCACATTGACTCAGTTGAGGATTTAGAAGATGACGAGGCAAGGGATATGATGGAGATTCTCTCCCGGATGATAACTCTACTTAAAAAAGTTTTACGCCCTGAGGGTTTTAATGTGGGGATGAATCTGGGAAGTGTAGCCGGGGCAGGTATAGTCGATCATTTGCATCTCCACGTGGTTCCCCGTTGGAAAGGGGACACCAATTTTATGCCTCTTATTTCAAATACCAAGATAATCTCAGAGTCTTTACGCAAGACCTATCAAAAATTAAAGGAGAATATGTGATATTCTTCCTCTAGGAGATCTTTTGAAGAGCCAGGTGAGGGAGCTAGCTGTGAGTCTAGGAATTCCCGAAAACTTTCTTTCTTGCTAGTTCAATAATAGATTCTGCCAGATCAATTGCCTCGCTTGCTTCTTTCTTCCCAATGAGAGCCTGGTATTTATATCTCGCGCTGTTCCTTAACTCTAAAACTTCATTGAGGCGACGACCCAAAGTTTTGCTCATCTCCCCACTTTTCACGAAAAGTTCACCAAATTTACCGACTACTCCTCCGTGAGAGCCTGGAATATCATCAAGTTTGAGCAAAAGCATTGCTTTTACTCCTAATTCAGCTGCATTATAAGCTGCGTCTACGGCCAAACGAGGATGTCTATTCTTTAATGAATCTCGAGCCGCGTCCAGATATTCCTCAGCCAATCGAGTTAGATTCCTACAAGCTTCTTTCTTTAAATTTTCCTTTTTCACTGAATATACCTCCCTTCCATAGCTAAGGATATTGAAGATAAAATAGGAGCTAATGAAGACTATATCATCCAGATTCTCAACTATAGGCTGTATGTCTATACCGTAGTTTGTTTGAACTTCAAAGGCAGCCTCGGCCACTTTTTTTCGTACCTCTTTGCCGTCGGATGAGACCACCATTATATCCACATCGCTTCCCCCGCTCGCTTCTCCTTTAGCAGTACTCCCAAAATGGATAATCTTAACAATGTATCTTCCCGTATCTTTAGAGAGTAGGTATTTACAAAATTCATCGATAGCCTTAGATATTGTGACCTGATTCGCCCTTTTTTTCATCTTAAGCCCTCTTCTTCTTTTACTTCATTCCGTTATCTCGGGAGTATTCCTTTCTTAATTTTTGCACTTTTATTGCCGTGAACACTCCGAGCTTCAGCCCGCATTGATTATAGCTTAAATTGCCGATCCGTCAATATTTTTAACTCATCCGGTTATGAAGAAATAGGGGGGTTGACAATTATGATTTTTATATTATTATTAAGTTAAGAAAATAAAACCTTTGTTTCATATATGGAATAATGAATATGCAAAAACTAATTCCAGCGGTGGATAGGGTTCTAAGTATCATCGAATTGCTGGCGAGTGAGCAGAGGGAGCTATCTTTTTCTGAGCTTAGCTCTTCTTTAAACATCCCCAAGCCTTCGCTTTCACGATTGCTCTCCAATCTACAGCAGAGGGGCTATGTTAGCCGCAATTCTGTAACCAGGAAATACCAACTGACCCTTAAGCTTCTGACCCTTGGGGATAGGCTTTTAGACAGACTGGATTTGCGAGAAAAGGCAAGAGCTTCAATGCAGAAGCTGATGGAAAAATCCAAAGAAACCGTTGAACTAGCTATTCTTGATGATAAAGAGATAGTTTATATCGACAAGCACGAAA
>JBHIAL010000021.1:0-10994 GCA_046758525.1 bacterium | reverse complement strand
GCATAGTTGTTCCTGCAACAGCAAGAGCTGCTCCCACCAGGACTCCCAGGATAATCCTCGGCAGTCGAATCTGAAGAATTATGGTGACTTCACCAATTGACCAGGAAGGAATAATTAGATGGTTTATTAAAGGCAATCTACTGAGCAGTATTTTTAAAACAACAACTGGAGATATATGTGCGGCACCAAGAGTTGTTGTTAGGACAACAGTCAATCCTAAGGTTACCATAAGGTAAGCTATAATTAACTTCCAATGGACAAATTTTTTGAGGTAATTTTTATACAATTCTTACCGCTTGGTGCTTCACTTTTTAAACAACTCTGGACGTATGTAGCTGACTAGCTCTTCTAACGCATCTACTATTCTAGGCCCAGCACGAGAGACAAGGTCTGCATTAATCCCATACACCCGATTGTTCTTAACTGCCTCTACGTTTTGCCATCTTTCCCTACTTTTTACTCCCTCAACCGAGGCGGCGATACTACCATGCCAGAAAGAAATAATAATCACCTCTGGATTGCGCTCGATTAGTGTCTCTAAATTATATACAGGATATTTAGCTGCAGCATCTGAGGCAATATTAACTCCTCCAGCTAGATGAATTAAGTTATCAATAAATGTTCCTGGACCTGCTGTCATCAGAGGGTCGTATTGAACCTCGTAAAATACTCTTGGCCTTTGACTGTCTGGTAGATCCTTGGTCTTATCAGTCACAGCCTTAATCCTTTGTTCTAGCTTGGTCGTCAACTCTCTAGCAGCTTCCAGTTGTCCGGCAGCCTTCGACACTAGTCTTATGTTTTCAAGTACATCCTCAATACTCCTGGCATTCAAGGCTATCACCGTCAGGCCAAGTCTTTCCAATTCTTCAACAACAGCTTCCTGTACACCCCCAGTAGCAAGAACCAAATCTGGCTTCAGGCTGACAACTTTTTCGATATTAACCGTGGAAAAACCCCCAATTTTTATTTTATTTTGAGCTTCTAATGGGTAATTACAATATTCTGAAACTGCAATGAGCCTATCTCCTAGTCCCAAGGCAAAAAGTATTTCTGTATTTGAAGGAGCGAGGGATATTATGCTCTGCGGTTCACGGTTTATAGTCACATTCCTTCCCAAATAGTCGGTAACGGCCAAGGGGAATTCGTTAGCCGCCAAGACCTCGCTCAGTCCACCGAGACCGCTCAACATCAGAATACCCATTAGTATCAATGAGGGCAACCTTGATCTTTTATTTTTCATAACCTCCTCTTCCATTCGTGTTTTATACCATCGCAAAAATAGATCTTTCTAAAATAAGCCCGAAAGATACCATAGAATGAGTATTTCCCCTAAAAAAGTAATGCTTGAGATGACCCACATTAGATGAATTGCCTCAATAATATGCTCTTCCTCTCTTTGCTTCGCCTCGACCCCTAATATAGGCTTAGAAATTCTTTGCCCTTGATAGTAATTCACTCCACCCAGTTGGATTCCTAAAGCGCCAGCAAAACCAGCTTCTGGTATACCAGCGTTGGGTGAGGGAGATTTTTTTCCGTCTCGCAAGATGGTATGCAGAGCACTCGATGTTCTTTTCTTCAAGATAAGACTAGCTAAAGGAACCAATAGGATGCTGAGGCGGGCGGGAATATAGTTGGCTACATCATCTAACTTTGCCGAAAACCAGCCAAAATAAAGGTATCTCTCATTTTTATAACCGACCATAGAATCCAGGGTATTAATAGCCTTGTAAGCTAAGGCTAGCGGAGCTCCCCCAAGAGCAGCATAGAATAAAGGCGAAATAATACCGTCAACGCTATTTTCGGCAACTGTTTCTACTGTAGCCCTGATAATCTCATCTTGATTTAATACCTGGGTGTCTCTTCCCACTATCAGAGAGAGTTTTTTTCGGGCATCTTTGATGCTTCCTGATTTTAATGACTGGTAGACAGATCTTGCTTCTTTGCTTAAGCTTCTGGTAGAAAGGGTAGTGAAAATGAGGAGGGTACTGAGGGCAAATCCTGCCCATCTATTAATTTGCTCGGCGAGTCTAACGGCAAAAAACGCACCTAGATAGGCTAGTCCCACTACTGTTATGGCTAAAAGTGCTCCGGATAACATCTGACTTGAAATGGAACCTCTAAACTTTTTCTCCAGATGGTCTATGAGCTTCCCCATACCCCTGACCGGATGAGGTAGCCATCCTGGGTCACCAAATGTCACATCTAACAAATAGGCTAAGACAATACTTAATAATTTCATGGCTGGCCTATGTATTCTTTTGTTCCTTATCTTTCAGAATACATCTTGAAATATCCAGAAACCGCTGTTGCTCTCTTTGAACTACTTTGCTCTCAAGTATTCTTATCTTCTTCTTGAATATGGGACCATCAATGACCAAGGTGTGATACTCGCCGGCTTCACCACAGGGGGTAATATTCTCCAAAGAAATTATGTCATTAACGAACTCACCATCAATTTTGCGACCAAGCCACCTCTTGCCTAAAATTTCTGCCTTTACCGCCACCACAATTGCTTGGAATCCAAAATTTATAAAATCCTCAAGGATTCCTTTTTGTTCTTTTCCCCAGAGTGGTAGATGTGGTCGAATGCTTATTTCTTGGCAGACTCTCTCTACCCAGGCCCGATGTTCCTCTAAGTCTATATCTCCAAAGACTCCTCCTTCTGTCCCTTCCTCTTTTAGCTCCAGCACTGTCTTTTTGAAATTATCTTCATAACTTTCCCAGCTTGTCTTTCTCTGAATAAGAGGGATACCTATCGCCGCTGCTTGAAGTGATAGAACTTCTCGAGCTAGTCCATGGGTTCTTGATCTTGAACCATCCTCAACAGTCATATTGAGAAGATATGAAGGGGTGAGTCTGTTAGCTTTTGCCTTATAGCAGGCAAGAGAGCTTTCCTTTCCTCCACTCCAGGAAACAAATACATTACTCATTCTGAATACCTCCACAGATGCGGCAATGGTTTGCCTCTCTTTCTATTCCAGCTCCACATCCAACACAAGCTCTGTCGCCCTTTTCAGGAGCTGGAATCTCTCCTAACACTTTTCGATATATTTGATAATAGTAAAGATGCTCTTTGCTTATAAATCTTACCGGATAGGCCCTTTTTTTCTCTTCAAATTCTTCATCGGGAATCTTCTCCGAAATAATTCTGCGAAGCCTTCTTGTCCCCGAGCCATATTCCAGAGGTCTTTTGTCCTGCCAGATAATTTTTGGTGGCAGGACATCTTCAAAAGCCTTGCGTAGGATCCATTTGCCCCATCTCTTCTCCCCCTCAACCCTTATCTTGAGATCCTTCGGTATCTCTAGAGCCAGCTCGATTATCTCATGGGAGAGATAAGGTTGCTCTATTTCTACTCCCAACTTCTGACCGAGAATATTGGAGGAAAAACACATCTTGTCCTTAAGTCCTCGGATATAACTTTCTAGATCAGGCAAATCAAACATGAAGCTGTAGCCAGCGAACAACTCATCACTACCATCGCCGGTCATCACGCTTTTTGCTCCTTGGTCTTTGGCCAGTTTCAATCCAAAGTAGGTAGCTATATCATTGGGGATAGCCGGATCGAAACTCTCCAAAATACCGATTACGGCGGGTATCGAATCGACTGCTTCCTCAATACCAATCATCCTGTGATAAGATTTAATATGGAGGATTTGAGTAAGTATCTTAGCGTATTGCTCATCTTCTCCATGGGGCGCCAGAGTAACCGTAAATGCACTAACCCCAGGAGCAAGCGCGGCGAGGATACTTGAATCCAGGCCACCGGAAAGTAGAAGTCCCTTGGCCCCACTCTCATTCACGGCACATTTAAGTCTTTTTCTTATCTCATCAATTAATAAGGGGTCAGGTCTCAACATTTGACATTAGCCTCCTTTTAGCCTTTTCATGAGGATCTTTTTTAGCTTTGGCCTCAAAGCTCTCAATTGTTTGTGAGATAGCAGCATAAAAGGGGAAGGTTATTATTTTTTCTAATTCTCTCTCCCTACAATTTTTTCCCCTTTACGAAAAATAATCACGTCCCATTTTTCTTATAACCATTTTTCTTTATAACATTTTGCTAATGTCAAATGTTGAGACCTGACCCCATCGCTAGCTAACTTTACCCAAACAATAGATGGAAAAAAGAGCAGTCAGTTCAATAATTTCATTGAGAGCTCCCAGAGTATCACCGGTAATTCCTCCCATTCGACTCTTAAAATAGACTGTTAAGAGATAGGTTGCCCCCAAACATACTCCCATAAGATAGAGGAAGGTAGATTTAAATATAACCAGCCCCAGGACAATTATGGTCAAGCTGGTCCAAAAAGCGGTTCCTGCCCTCTTGTGGGTAATAAAGACTTTCCCCAGCCCTTCCATGCGAGCATAAGGGGCCAGATAAGCCGCCAGAACCATAGACCACCTGCCAATCGCTGGTGTAAGGAGAAGAGTCCCCATCTTCAGGGAAGACTCTATTTCTAGAAGCAGGAGGAATTTCAGGCCCAGAAGGCCCACTAGCCCAACAGTACCTTTGGCTCCACTGGATGGGTCTTTCATTATTTTTAGTCTTTCCTCCCTGGTCTTACCTCCACACAGTCCATCCACCGTATCCATAAACCCATCCAGATGCAGGGCCCCCGTGATAGAGACCCAGCCTAGAAGCACCAGCATATTAACCAGACGAGGCGAAAAGACAATGGAGCCAATTCGATGGACTAAAAAAAGAAAGGCCCCAATAGATAGTCCCACCACCGGGAAAAAAGTCATAGAGGAGACCAAAAGCTCATCACTTTCCTCTATTTTTACTTTGAGAGGAACGATGGTTAAGAAACGGAAGGCTGCTAAAAGGCTTTTCAATTTAATTTCTCTTCCCGGGATACGCGGGCCGCTTCGAAGGTAGCCATTTCATTGAGAATTTTGACTCCCAGCTCCACCAGTTTCATACCCAGGACTGCCCCTGTGCCTTCGCCCAGTCTCATATTCAGCTCTAACAGGGGAATCTTACCCAAATGATTAAGAGCGATTTGGTGTCCTTTCTCCTGGGATCTGTGTGCGGCAATGAGGTAATCCTTTAGAGAAGGACAAAGCTCACAGGCTATGAGAGCACTAGCCGTAGAGATGAAGCCATCAATGACTATAGGGACCCTGTGGGCGGCAGCCGCTAGAATACAACCCACCAATCCTCCTATCTCAAATCCTCCCACCTTACTCAAAATATCAAGCGGATCGTGAGGATCGGGCTGATTGATCTTGAGAGCCTTCTCGATGACTTCTATTTTTCTCCTAAGCTGCTCATCATCTATCCCTGTTCCTCTACCAGTAACATCTTGAACTCTAGATCCGGTTATGCAGGCTACAATGGCGCTGCTAGAGGTGGTATTAGCAATGCCCATGTCTCCGGTACCGGTAATATCCACGCCACCAGTAGCCGCTTCCTCTTCAAAAACCTGTATTCCTCCTCTGATTGACTGAAGAGCCTGTTCCCTGCTCATGGCTGCACCCTTCATCATATCCTGTGTTCCAGAGGCTACCTTTTTGTTAATAAGTTCTTTGCTGGACTTTATCTTACCTGCTACCCCCATATCTATGACTAGAACCTTTGCTCCCACTCCCCTGGCTAGAACATTTACGGCTGCTCCTCCTTGAAGAAAGTTATAAACCATCTGGAGGGTGACCTCCTGAGGAAAAGCACTTACTCCTTCCCTGGCCACACCATGATCTCCCACCATGGTAAAGACAACTTTTCTATCCAGAGTGGGGTTTTCTCTACCGGTGACGGCTACCACTGTTTTAGCTAATTCCTCCAATCTCCCCAGACTTCCCCGGGGCTTAGTGAGACTATCCAGTCGACGCTGAGTCTCTTTGAGGATTCTTGCGTCAATGGATTTTATCTTCTTTATAGTCTCGGTGATTTTTCTCACAAAGCTCTCCTTTGTTATTTTCTTATAAGTTCCCCTTTATCCTCAGGGGAATTCCTGATATCACAAGATAGACTTCCTGAGCTTGCTCAGCTATTATTTGATTAGCTCGACCACAGATATCTCTGAAGCTCCTGCCTAATCTGGTAGGAGGTACCACTCCATAACCTACTTCATTAGAGACCACGATGAAAGTAGGCCGAAGATGAACTACCTTGTCAACTATCTCCCTCACCTGTTTGATGATATTGTCTTCCTCTGTATTATCGAGAAGAAGGTTAGAGATGAAGAAACTCAAGCAGTCTATTACTACCAGCTCGCAGGAACCATCAAGCTGGGAGAGAACGAAGGAGAGGTTCTTTCCTTCCTCCACGGTTCTCCAATGGGTAGGGCGATTATTTTGGTGCTGTTGGATGCGCTCCCGCATTTCCTCATCCTTGGGGATGGCTGTAGCTACAAAGGTTACCTTGTTGGCCAACTGTTCAGCCAGATTTACGGCAAATCTGCTTTTCCCGCTCCTGGCTCCTCCAGTAATAAAGATAAGTTTAGCCATTTTGTGAAAAGATTCTCCTCCTCATTCAACTTTCACAAAAAAACCACTTCCTTTGTGATGCGCAGAGGAACAATGGCTGGAAAAGCAGATAGGTCTTCTGGCTCAGGGACAGCCTACTCCCTCCCTTCCCAGAACGTTATGTTCCAGTGGTTTGTGAGGTTTCGTTTCCCATTACAGCAGCGCCACTGCTCGGGATTTTCACCCAATTCCCTTCATCTGCTCATCTCATACGCAACCTAATTTTCAAATCGTCTTTCAATTTACGTCATCAAGACAAATTTGTCAACCGACTGTTACCTGGAGTTTCTCAAAATTTCATATAGTTTTTCCGAGATCCTGAATCAAAAGGGAATTAAGAAAATGGCAAAGCGGAAAGGGATTTTCTGCGTGACAAAGCTCGATATTTTAGGTAGAATTTGGGGAAACTCCCATAGTATAACCGTGAGGATAAAAGATGGAATGCAAAGATATAAGAGTAGGTATTAAAGGAGTAAAGGGAAAAATATTACACCATTCTTTTAAGAAAATCCCTATTAAGACACTGCTACTCTCTTTCCAGGATAAAAGAAGAGTTTTGTCTACCAGGGAGGGTTTTAAAGAAGTAGATGCAGTGGGGAACAATTCAGGTCCTCCTCCTCTCTGGGATATGGTTCATAAGAAATGGGACGAATATTTGGATAAAGTAGTCTCTGATGTTGGATATAAAATGGAGGAAATTGCCCTCCTTTCTACCGGTGTAGATATGGATAATATGGGTGAGGCAAAGGAAAGTTTTGAGAGATTTGAGGTACTCTGTTTTGCTACCGCTGGGGTAAAGTCAAATGCCGTGAGATTAGGGGAAGATATTACCCGAGCTTACGAAAGGGATGGGAAGTTTTTCTCCGTAGGGACAATAAACATCATACTTTTAACAAGTGCTTCCTTAACCAATGGGGCTTTAGCAAGGTCGATTATTACCATTACCGAGGCAAAGACGGCAGTTCTTCAAGATTTAGATATCCGCTCCAGTTACGCACCTTTGGAGAATCAGGCTACTGGAACAGGGACAGATAATATAATTGTAGTCTCTGGAAATGCTCCCAAAATAAAGTATGTTGGAGGACATTCTAAGATGGGTGAGTTGATTGCTAAAGCAACCGCTATGGCAGTAAAGGAGGCCATCCTAAAGCAGAACAGGCTTTCACCCTCCCGTCCCTTAGAGAAAAGACTAAAAGAGAGGGGAATTACCATGGATGACCTTATCCGAACAGGATTGGAAATGTACATTCCACATTCTCAGATAGGAGATAGAGAGAGGATTGAGTTGCTTTTAAGGAAAGAATTAACCAAGACCTTAAAAGACATAAATGTAGCTTCTCTTATCTTAGCCGGATTAAGATTGGAGGAAGAAGGACAGAAAGGAAGAGTTCCTGGTCTTAATAAAGAAGAGTATAAAAAAGACCCTGTTCATCTAATCGCTGATGAGATTCTGGGTATACAGATTGCCACCTACATTGCAGGAAGCCGTGCCCTATTTGAGTTTGAAAGATTTGATAAGAGAAAACCAGGGATTTTGAAAGAGCTTCCACCAATATTGGATGATGTGATCGGTGGATTGATCAGCGGCGCCTTAGTAAAGGTGTGCTCAAATTATGATAGTTAGAAAAAAGTCCCTATAACCCCTAACGAAGGAGGATAGACCAAAAATGCACTTATTGACAAAAAATTTTGATATAGTATTATAAAGTATCTGTTCTTTACTGTCCTGGTTGAAGTATATAGGCGTCCTATGTGGGCTTAAAAGGGAAGAGGGTGAGAAACCCTCGCGGTTGCGCCGCTGTAACCGGTAGCGAAATCCGCACTACGCCACTGTCTCTTAATATAGTAATTCTGATGAGTCAGTGAGATGGGAAGGCGCGGAGAGTAGGAAACTCAAAATCGAGGATCACCGGGAGCCAGAAGACCTGCCTATGTATGCGTACCCCTCCCTCTTCGCATAAAAAGATGGCAGGGTTTTTTGTTGAATAATAGAACCCCAGCTTTCTTTATCGGGAAGGCTGGGGTTTTTTATGGGAGGTCGCTTTTTTTGAACAATTGGGGGGTTACCCTCAGAAGGATGAGGCAGGTAGTTTGCGCCGTTAGATACAGAGAATAAGAGAAAAGGAGAGAATTATGTCTTTGCTTAGCAGATTCCTTATGGTAACCCTGGGTCTGGTGCTGATCTCTTCTGGTTGGACCGAGGCTGAGGAAAATCAAGAAGAAAGCATCTTGGAGCTAGAAAAAATAGTTATTACCGCTACCCGTAGTCCCCATTTGTTAAAAGATGTTCCGGTGAGCACCACGGTCATCACTGAAAAAGAGATCGAACAAACCGGTGCTTCAACGGTGGCTGAGGCATTAGAGACTGCTGCCGGGATGAGAGTGACCACTTACGGGAGCACAGGTTCGCTGAGTACCGCACACATCCGTGGTTCTGCAGCACATCAAGTCTTAGTCCTAATGGATGGACGAGGATTGAATCCCGCTACTTCCGGAACCGTAGATCTGGGTTTCCTTCCGCTACAAAACATCGAAAGGATCGAGGTAGTTAGAGGTCCCTTCTCTTCTCTCTACGGAGCTAACGCCCTGAGCGGCGTTATCAACATCATTACCAAGCCTACCCCTGAAAAGAGGCAGACCCAGATCGGAGCTTCCTATGGCACTTATGAAACTAGTGAATACACCCTTACCCATGGCGGAAAGCTAGGCAAGATTGGATACTTTCTTACGGCTAAGCTGGGAGATTCAGCCGGAGACAGAGAAAATAGTAGCTATAACGAGACGCATGCGACAGCCAAACTCACTCACGAAGTTGATGATTCATCCTGGTTCTCTTTATTGGCTGGCTACTCCCATCGAGACACCAGGGTTCCCGGCCCTACTACTTTTCCCAGTCTCAGTGCTCAACAACAGGACAAAAGGAATTGGCTGGATCTTTCCTACAGCAAAGACCTAAAAGGGGGATCTCGCCTCCTTGCCAAAACTTTTATCGAACAGTCCGAGATACGCTACCAAGACCCTGAGGCCTGGGGCGGTCCGATGAAAGATACCACGGAAAATCTTGTGGGTGGCGTACAAATACAGTATAGCCTCCCCTGGGGAAGACATTTCCCCACGGCAGGTTTGGAGTTAAAACAGGATCGGGTCAAAGTCACCACTATTGATGGAACTTCCAGAATTGGTAGTCCCCGGAAATTAGATACGGTTTCTCTTTACCTTCAGGATGAGATGAGCCTTTCTCCCCACTTAGTCCTCGTTCCGGGACTGAGGTACGACAACCCCTCCGCCTACGCTTCCCAATCCAGTCCTCGAGTGAGTCTGCTTTACCTCTTAGGACAAAATACCCGCCTTCGTGCTTCCTATGGTCAGGCCTTCAGGCCCCCTACGGTGAATGAACTTTACTGGCATGAGGATTGGGGGTGGGGTATGGGTCTATTTGGAAATGAAGATCTTAGACCAGAAAAATCCAGAGGCTATGAGTTGGGATTGGAGCATAAGTTTAACCTACCCCTGGTAGTCAGAGTAAGTTGGTTTGATAGAAAAACTGACCAGCTAATTAGCTGGGTGGAGATTTCGCCCTGGCACTGGCAGGCTACCAATGTGGACAAGGCCCATAATCAGGGGATAGAATCGGAGCTCAGACTACATTTGACCCCGAGGCTATCTCTCGGACTAAATTACCTCTATCAAAAGGCTAAGGACGAGGGTGAGAACTATAAAGGAAATTATCTAGTATATACACCTGAATACAAAATGGGCTTGAGTTTAGGATATGAGACAGATTTTGGACTAGGCATCCATATAGAGACAGAGAAGGTAAGTGAGCAATACACCAATAGAGAAAACACCCAGAAATTAAAGGGCTATAGTCTCCTTAACGCCAGGCTTTCTCAAAAGATAACCGAAAAAGTTGAGGTTTTTGCCACGGGGGAGAATCTACTGGATGAGTCATACGAGGTGTTCAGGGATTACCCCATGCCGGGCAGAAGAATCAATCTGGGGATGAAAATTGGCCTCTAGAATGAAAGTAGAGACAATTTCTCTGCTCATTTCTATAATCATTCATTTGGGACTTCTTGCAGCTCCCTTTTCCCTCACTCCCCCCCAGTCTGCCAAAAATATCAGAAGTATAAAAGTAGACTACATTATCTCTTTACCTAAAATAAATCATGGCCTGAGAGAATCATCGGGAAAATCCATTATCTATCCCTTAACCCTTTCATCCAGAAGAGAGAATAAGGAGCTGCTCAATCCATTTTCGATTCTCACAAAAAAGCCCTCTATTTCTTCCAATCTGAGATTTCAAGAGATAATCCTTTCTCCCGAAGAGGCATCCAACCACGGGAAAAGAGAATCTCTATCCCTCTTTTCCCCACCAATAAAGGGAGGTGCACCAATCCCAGAATCTAATTCTCTCAGAGAAGGAACATCCAAGATAGTGAGTAACATCCCGGAAGTGAATCTTCCAATTGACAAAAACACCATCTTTTCGTCTTTCTCACCCTTAACCCGGGTGGAAAAACCTCCT
>JBHIAL010000020.1:0-11093 GCA_046758525.1 bacterium | reverse complement strand
TCTTGGCTCTCCTTGACAATACTTACCCCGCTGCTGGTGCCGAGTCTGGTAGCTCTCGTTTTACACAACCACCCCTCCACCTACATCGATAATTGCCCCGGTTATATAACTGGCCTCATCCGAAGCTAAGAATGCAACCACATTGGCTACTTCTTCCGGTTTTCCTATTCGTCTGGTAGGAATTCTACTTAGTATTATTTTCGTTATTCTTTCCGGGAGGGCTCTAGTCATCTCAGTGTCGATAAAGCCAGGACAAATTACATTAACCGTTATTCCTTTAGGTGCTAGTTCTCGGGCGGCTGTCTTCGAAAGACCCACCACGCCGGCCTTGGAAGCACTATAATTAGTCTGCCCTATATTACCTAACCAGCTGGCTGAGGAAATATTAATAATTCTTCCATACTTCTGATCCCTCATGATTTTTGCAGCTGCCCGAGTACAGAAGAAGACCCCAGTAAGATTTACCGCCAATACCTGACTCCACTCCTCATCGGTCATTTTATGCAGCATTGCATCGCGGTTAACCCCTGCATTGTTGACCAGGACATCTAATCTCCCAAATTCTTTTTTGGCTGTCTCAAATATTTTTTCGGTTTCTTCTTTTTTTGAAACATCTACCTTGAGCGCAATTCCCCTCACTCCCAATTTTTCAACTTCTTCAGCCACTTTTTGGGCATCTTTAGCATTAATATCAGCCACCATTACGTCAGCACCTTCTTGGGCTAGTTTTAGAGCAATGGCTCTTCCTATACCTCTTCCTGAACCGGTAACTACCGCCTTCTTCCCTGATAAACGCACTTTAGTATCTCTCCTTTCCTGAGAAAATTTTGACCCAGACTCCTTAAAAATTTAGTCCACAGTCGCAATGGTCACACCGTCCTGAATCAAATTCACTGCTTCTGCTGAATTTACAAATTTAACCATCCAGCTCTCCTTGCACACCCGCTTGAGATCATTTATCTTTTAGACCATCTTCTCAAACTCTAAGTTCTTATCCTGAATTTTATATCCAATGCCCAATTTTTCACATATTTCAACCAACCCAGCCACGCAGTCACCTGCCACTATCTGGATATGATTGCAGGGATGTTCTCTAAAAAGCTGTTCCAGAGGAACTCTGAATTTCATAAAAGCATGGGGCCATCCTGGAGTAGTAGTTAGGGCATCAGGTGGCCTTTCCACAAATTCCCCTGGAACTATATTCATCCAGTATCTCCCATTTTTTCTTCCCAGTCTCGCTCCGGTCACCGATCCCGGAGCTGCATCAAAGTTTACTGTTGCTCCACAGGCACGATAGAAAAAGGCCTGTTTATCCAGAGTGATCTTGGCTAAGTTACTCTCCACTTCATCGGTGCGGGTGGCAAACCAGGGAGTGTGAGCACCACAATTCACCAGATAAAGAATTTCCTTTTCAGGATCCAGGTGCCTAAAATCAGCAAACATAGTTGGTTTACCGGTCAATAGATACATTATCTGTTGAGTCAAAGCAGCGTCCTTGTCATCCTCACAGGCACAGACAACAATCTTTTTCTCCTCGCCTCCCGGGCCCCGATTATCGTTGCTGAAAGCATGGGTTAGACATTGAGTCACATGATGCTCGCTCATCTCCGGTTGACATTTTATCCCCATGAAATCAAGATCATTTTCTGCCATGATATCCTGGGTAGCATAATAACAGGCTAACTCATATCTAAGTTTATCCTGGCTGAGTTTATCCTCATAATTTATATTCTTTGTGTGTTTGGTAAGAAAATCAAAAGCTTTCGAGATTCGCTCATCTTTTATACTAACTATCTCACTATTTATTCCCTTACTCCAGTGAATCATTTGGTTAGCTTTTCTGATGATTTCAGCCTGACCGATGGGTTGAATATCCACACCAAAGATCCTGGACCATTGAAGAGGATCAGCTTCTGCGGTGACAATTTGAATACTTCGCCCGCCAATTTCTCCGTAGATCTGGCCGTGGAGCTGTTCGATTACCTCATCTGTGGAGGTGGAGGCCGTAGCTCTGTCCCGAGCAAATCTGGCAAAAGCTACCACCTGTTCAACCTTTCTAGGGTCATCACTTAATTTTGTGCTCCAGATCCGAAAATTAGGTATCCCCAATTGATCCAGTCCTCCTGCCGCAGCCATTCCTCCTACCATGCCAGGCTGTTCAGGGGCTAAATTGGTAAGTACCATAATAGGAGCTGATTTATTCTTTTTCTTATTTTCTCTGATCAGTATTTGAGCCGCCATTCTAGCCAACCGAGGAGAGGCCCACACACTGTAGTGGAAGATCACACCATCTACGCCAGCATCAACTAACATTCTTGCCTGCTTTCTTGCTATTTCCGAACGCCAAACCATTTTATCAAATCCGGTGAAAGACTCACTGGAATCGATAATGTCCATCTTTCCAGTCTTCTCCAAAGTCTCCACAACATTTTTCTTTAACCTCTGGGAGACTTCAAAAGTTCCCTGAAGCACATGTTCTCGCTCATCGTTAAAATCTAGAATCCCGATTTTAGCCTTATTTACCATCTTCATCCCTCTCTTTCACTGAATTCTATCGGTATTACATAAGATCAGATTGAAATTATTTTCGTTAGCCACATCCTTAAGTGCGCCAGCCCCTCTTTCCTTCCTCCTCCCATAATCTTTTCTTTTCCGCTCTAATCTTTATCCGGCAACTTGGAGGGCGGGTGACGTAAATGATCTCATGAATTTGGCCCATTGTCCCCATCCCTCCTGTCTACATTAACCTCTAACTCCCTCAAACTAGTTGGAAGATCAAGAGCCTTCAAGGAAAGCTTCCACCTCAGCATCTGACCACTCATTCTTTTTGGTAAACTTCAAAGCCTCTCGCAAGGTCGGAGCTCTCTCTCCTACATATGATTTTTGATCCTCGGGAGAAACATTCCCGGCAGCGACCCGTGTATTTTGCCCACATCTGGCCGTTCCTTTTAAAAAAGGGTAGGAAAAGTTACTCTTTGTCGTGGCTGACCACATAGGTAACACTTTATTAGATTTTTCAAGAAGAACCTTGCTTTTCTCTGCACGCGGAGAATTCACTAACCCTTTAAACCCGACGTCATGAAGCTTTCGATAAAGGATCTTTGCAAGACTAGGAACAAGATTATTATAGGTAATGCGATAAAGAGGGTTGCCGCCATTAACATGCCCCAGTCAGCACCGGATTCATGCTGGACGAACATTCCTAAGCCTATTGTTAAGGTTCTTACTCTATCGCTATCCGTAATAATGAGGGGCCACAGATAATCGTTCCAATGCGTTGCAACGCTTATCAGTGAGAAGACCATGATCGTAGGTTTCGAAAGTGGCAAGAGAACAGACCATATGAATCTGAAATGGCCGCATCCATCTATAATAGCTGAATCCTCCAAGGACTGTGGTATTTGTTTGAATGCTTGTCTTAACAAGAAAGCACAATACCCGCTTCCGATAAACGGAAGTATCATGGCTACTCGAGTATCAAGAAGCCCAAAAGAGCTCATAATTCGGTAGTTTGGCACAATCAAAGCTTCTAGCGGGAGCATTATCTGAATCACATAAAGCAAAAACAACACCCCTGAAAACTTAAATTTGAGCCTTGCGAAAACATAGGCAGCCGGGATAATCAAGAGCAATTGGAGTAACAATATTCCTGTCACAACAAGTACAGTATTCCCTAAGTAGGTGAAAAAATTCGCAGCTTCGAAAACGTCAACGAAATTCCTAAACCTCGGGTGCAAGGAGGGCAGCAAGTAAGCACCGGATAAGATTGATTTTGGGTCTTTGAAAGCCATTATTATCGTTAAATACAATGGAAATAACATAAATAGAGACACCACCACAAGGATCGAGTACTTAATCCAGCTGCCTATCTCCACTTTCTTTATAAACATAGTATTTCTCCCTTAACCTCCCTGATAAGTGATGCGTCTTCCGAACACGCCAAACACTATCAGCACCAGCAGTAGCAGGATTAGAATCATCATAGATGTCAGGGTTGATGCCTTTCCTAGCTGCCAAAACTTGAAAGCGTGTTCATACGTATAATAGATCAACACATTTGAGCTATACCCAGGCCCCCCCTCCGTCATGAGATAGATTTGAGTAAAGACTTTGAATGATTGAATAATGGAGATGACAAAGATGAACAAACTAGACGGGCCTATAAGAGGGAGGGTAACGTGATAATGTTTCAGGAACCAATTTGCACCATCAGCCCTTGCCGCGTCATAGAGTTGGATGGGGACATTTTGGAGCCCAGCTAAGTATATCATCATATAATAACCTACATTCTTCCACATAGTCATCAGAATGATCGCTAGCAGAGAATATCTTCGATCGCCCAACCAGCCAATTGAGGGAATCCCAAATATCCCCAAGAACTTGTTAATTGGCCCTAGTGCAGGATCATACATGAATACCCAAACCATCACCGCCGCAGCATAAGGAATCAGCAAAGGATAGAACAAGGACAATCTGAAAGACGACTTCAGTTTCACTTCGTTGATCAAGATGGCAAAGAACAAAGCGAGAACCATGGTGGGGAGAATGGTAGCTACTGCGAAGATGACGTTATTGGTTATCACCTGCCAAAATATCGGGTTGTTAAAGAAGCGAATATAATTTTGAAGCCATTGGAACACTGGCTCAGGCGTGAAAGCATTAAATTTATAGAAACTTAAGCGGAACGCGTCAAAGATAGGATAATAGGTAAATATACACAGGAAAATTAGTGATGGGAGGAGATAAATAAAACCCGTGAAGTACTTTCTGTTCATGATTTCCACCCTGCAAGAGTTTTTGAAACAGCAGTAGTTTGAGGCAATGATCTAAAGCGGCGGGACGCAACGATAACGAGTATTTCCTCTCTTTAGCTTACGTTTACTTTGCCTCTGGGCCATCGGTAATATAAAAAGAAGGAGCGACCCGGGCCCTGGGTCGCTCCTCAAGTTTAGATCAGCAGCTCAGTACTCATCAAGGATCTGCTGAATATCTCTATGAAGCTTCTCCTGCGTTTCCTGAGGCGTCTGCAGCCCTTGCATCATGGCGTCCAAATTAACCACAAAGACCTTTCTGATTTCCTGAAAGTTTGGCGCCATTATCTTAGAATACGAATAAGCAAGTTGCCGGGCTGCCAGGAATGCCTGGGGATATTTTTCTAGGTACTCTTTCATCTCCGGCAGCTCAAGACCTGATTTGTTGATACAAATATAACCCGATTCCCTGCTCCAGTAAGCTGCCATTTCTGGCGAAGTCATAAACTTCATGAACTCCCAGGCCGCGTCCTGATTCTCCGGTGGTATGCCCTTTGATATATGAAAGTCGCCGCCTCCAACAGGGACCCCATACTGGATATGCATTGGTTGAAAGGCTACGTCGAAATCGAAGTTTGCTTGTTTCCGTACCAGAGGCATGCCACCAGTTGAGTAATACATCATGGCGGCGTGGCCGGCGGCGAAATCGATAGGAGTTTGATTCCAGGGTCTCAAGGGCGGGCTGACCTTCAACTCATTAGTTAGCTTATACCAAAAGACGAGGGCTTCGAGAACCTCGAGGGAACCAAAGCCGGATGTCTCTGCATCTTCGCTTATTAGCATTCCTCCATTCTGGTAGACAAATGACTCAAAGATCCAGTCATTCCATCCACCAGGGAGAATGGCTCCCCAGACCTTCGTTTTACCACCCTCCCGTTCCGTAAGAATTTCCGCGTATTTTTCCAGTTCAAACCATGTCCTAGGCGCCCGAGTCGAGTCAAGCCCCTGAGCCTCAAGCTCTTCCGCATGTTTCGCAAACAGATCCTTGTTCCAGTAGAGTATGGGCGTGCTCCTCTGGAATGGCTGTCCCCAGATTTGCCCACGTGCTCTAGCGTTACCATATAGCGCGGGGTAATACTGGCCGGTAAACTCTTCTCCGCCTTCCATTTCGATGTACTTGTCCAAGGGGATAATCCCGTTAATTGCCAACAACGTGTAAAGCTCAGAGATCTCGACCACAAAAACATCAGGAGGATTTCCACCTAGAATAGCCGCCTGAACTTTTGTCATGGTCTCGTTGTAATTTCCGGTATACACGGGCTCAACTTCGATTTTAGGATGGGTACGATTAAACTCATCCACCATAGTGTCGATAACTCTTGCCAGGGGCCCTGCAACACCTACGACATAATAGAACTTCAGGCGAACAGGCTCTGCCGCATCCTTATATCTTTGCAGATTCTCTCCAAGCGCCGGTCCCGCCATCACAAGAATCGCCACTACCACAAACAACCAAGTGTGGTGGCGACAGACATTTATCCGATTTTTGAGGCTAAAGAAGTTAGTCAAATTTCTTAATTTCCCTAAAATTCTTTTAGTCATCTCTCTTACCTCCTTTTAATTTTCGTAGATTCGATGTTAAAAGTTTACTTTTGACCTTCACCTCCCTTCTCTTTCAAATTTTCTCTCCCTCGCAAAATTCCTCCGGCCTTGCACCACGAACAGACGAACCAAGCAACAACAAAAAAGCCCTACCTAGATAATGTTGATTATCGAAGTAGAGCTTTCTCCCCGTCTCCTGCCCATATTCGGTTTTATTATAATGCAATTTTTTTTTCTGTCAATGTGACAAAACGCCGCGTCAATCCACCTTTTTCATGTCAGGATCAGATTCTTTCCGTAGGGTTAGAGAAATTTCTAAATCCCACAACTCTTTTCTGCTCGTTGAGATCCCCAAAGCTCCAGCCTTGAGCACCTCTTTTACCTCACTTTTAGTTCTAATTAAGCCGCCCGCTATAACTGGGGGTAGACTCACCCTAGCAAATTTTTTCAGACAAGCAAGGTCGATCGATCTCTGGTTTTAATCAATTTTGCCAAGGTTTCCTGCAGTAGCCAAATTTATTGAATTTGACATTTTTTTCACTTTATGATAAATTGGGAAAAATTGCTACAGTCCTGATAAAGAGAGGTTCATTCAAAATTAAGAGATAACATTCTCTGCCAAGGAGGGGCGAGATGTATCGTTACAGTAATTGGCTGATGTTGCTCATATTGGGATTGATAGCCTTAGCCATATGGGCCATCTATCCTCCGGGTGAGAAGATACATCTCGGACTTGATTTAGTGGGAGGTATGCATCTGGTACTGAAAGCAGACACCTCCAAACTTCCTCCCGGTGAAAATGTTAAAGATGCTGTAGCTACCGGTTTAGAGATTATAAGAAATAGAATAGACCAGTTTGGCGTGGGAGAACCTACTATTACTCGTCAGGGAGATACCAAGATTGTAGTAGACCTACCTGAGATAAAAAATCCCCAAAGTGCTGAGGCTCTCATCGGGAAGACTGCCCTTTTGGAGTTCAAATTGGTAGATGAGGACGGAGATATTAACAGAGCTCTCAAGGGAGATGTACCTCCTGGTGATGAGATTCTCTATAATTCTCAAGGGACTCCCTACCTACTAAAGAAAGAGACTCTTTTATCAGGCAGGGCCATAAAGGACGCTCGGGTAGAGATAGGGCAATGGGGTCAGCCCTATGTAGCCCTCGATTTTAATGCCGAAGGAGCCGATAAGTTTGCTGAGATTACGGGAAAACACGTTGGGGAAAGGCTTGCCATAATACTGGATGACGTCATTAAATCGGCACCGGTGATAAAAACCCGCATTACCGGAGGAAAGGCAGTCATCGAAGGAAACTTTACTATAGATGAGGCTAATGAGCTCAGAATAGTCCTCAAAAGCGGTGCTCTACCGGTGCCCTTTGACACCATTCAAAAAACTGTGATCGGTCCTTCACTGGGACGAGATTCTATTCGAAAGGGGCTCTTATCAGGAATTATCGGCATGACCTGCGTTCTTGTCTTTATGGGGATATATTATAAAAAGGCCGGTTTAATTGCCGACTCAGCTCTTCTGTTGAATCTACTTTTTTTACTGGGAGCGCTGGCAGCCTTAAAAGCCACTTTGACTCTTCCCGGAATTGCCGGGATCATCCTCACTATCGGGCTGAGTATCGACGCCAACGTGATTATTTTCGAAAGAATAAGGGAAGAATTGAGAGGGGAAAGGGCCCCTCGTTCAGCTGTTGATGCGGGTTATGATAGGGCCCTTCGCACCATTCTGGATGCTAACATAACCACTCTAATTGTTGCCCTTGTTCTTTTTCAATTTGGTACCGGTCCGGTCAAGGGATTCGCCACCACCCTATCTATCGGGATATTAATAAGTCTATTTACAGCTATTGTGGTAACTCGGGTTATCTTTAATCTCTTGTTAGCCGGACGACCAGTGAGCAAACTCAGTATCTAGGAAGAAAGAATGCGTCTTTTTGGCGAAACCCACATAGACTTTGTTGAATTGAGGAAAGTAGCCATTTTTATCTCCGGAGCTGCCATAGCTGCCGGCCTTACTTCTCTCATTATAAAAGGAGGACCAAAGCTTGGTTTAGACTTTACGGGGGGAATAGAGGTTCATCTCAAATTCACAGAGTCCCTTTCTATTAGCCGAATAAGATCGGGTCTGGCCAAGATAGGCTTAGGTGGTGTAGTTATACAGCAGTACGGGGAAAAGAAGGATAACTTAGTCCTTATAAGGACCGGCGTGGAGCAGGTTTCTCAGAATATTGCCTCACAGATAATTACTTATCGAGAAAAACACGGTAAATTTACCCATCTTGAGGAGTTAAAAAATCTTCCTGGTATAGAAGCGGTAGGATATGAAAATCTCGCCGATCTTCTAAGTGCTGAGCCTTCCCAGACCGAAAAAGTCAATATCAACCAGATAGAGAGAGCTCCTCTCGTTTCTCTTATCCAGAGGACTATTCACAAAAAAACCACCACCAAAATTGAGCAAGCCCTAAGAGAGGAATTCAAAGGAGAAAAGAATACCTTTGAGGTTCGAAGCGTTAACTTGATTGGTCCCAAGGTCAGTGAGGAGCTTCGGCGCAAAGCCGTACTGGCCATAATTTTTTCTCTAGCTGGTATGCTCATCTATATTGGCTGGCGGTTTGACTTTAAGTTTGCCGCGGGAGCGGTGGCCGCCTTAATTCATGATGTCTTTATCAGCATGGGGGCCCTCTCTCTGGGTAATTTCGAGTTCAATCTTCCGGTGATCGCTGCTCTTCTCACCATAATTGGGTACTCCCTAAATGATACCATCGTCATTTACGCTCGGATCAAGGAAAATCTCAGGACCTACCGAAAGGGAAAGCGGATCTCTTTCAAAAGAATCCTTAACTTAAGTATTAATCAGTCTTTGTCTAGAACTATTGTTACCTCCCTGACTACTTTTATAGTCGTCCTAGTTCTATTTCTGTGGGGAGGAGCGGTGATTCACGGGTTTACCTTCGCTCTCCTGGTAGGAGTAATAGTGGGAACCTATTCCTCAAGTTTTGTAGCTACCCCTATTGTGTACAGCTGGCAAAGAGGTACTTTAGGGAAAGTGGAAACAAGACGCGAGAAAGTTGAGCTAAAGAGGGTCAAGGCTGAGAAAATCCCCACAGGGAAAGAAAAAATAGAGGTAGGAAAAGCTGAAGTAGGCCGAACCCACAAAGAGAAGATAAAGATAGGAGAAAAAGAACCAGTAAAAACGGTTGAAATAAAAAAACCAAAAATTAAAAAACATAAGGCAAAAAGAGACAAGCGAAGAAGACATAAGAAAAAGCGCAGATGAGAGTATTAATTGCTGCGGGAGGCACCGGGGGGCATATTTATCCGGGATTAGCTATAGCTTCCTATCTTAAGGAACACCGCCTGGCTGATGAAATTCTCATGGTGGGGGGAGGAAGGGAACTTGAGTCTTACCTTGTTTCATCACAGGGATTTAGCTTCCGTCAAATAGGTATCCAGAGTTATCCGAGATATTTTTCGGGTAAGTGGATAGTCTTTGGGTGGAGTGTGTGCATATCCTTCCTTCAATCCCTTTTTATTCTCTGGACATTTAAACCCCAAGTAGTTATAGGGATGGGAAGTTTCCATTCCTGTCCGCTGATCATGCTGGCTTTTTTTTTCGGCATTCCGAATCTGATCTGTGAACAAAATGTGCGGCTTTCTCTGAGTAACAGGCTTCTTGCACCATGGGCATCGAGAATAGCTCTTAGTTTCTCCGAGACACAGAAGTATCTTTCCCCGAGGCTACTACGAAAAACCTACCTTACCGGTAATCCTATCCGTAGCGAAATTATAAAGGCAAGAAAAGAAGAAGCGATAGAGGAGTTAGAACTGGATAAAGATAAACTTACCCTTCTTTTTTTAGGGGGTAGTCAAGGAGCTCATAGCTTGAATAGATTTGGAATAGAGGCGGTGAAGCTTTTGGTACGAGAAAAATTAGGCAAAGAAATTCAGGTAATTTTCATCACCGGGAAAAAAGATGTAGAATGGGTAAGAACATCCTTTAAATCCCTGGCCGTAAAATCACTAATCCTTCCCTACTTACCTCAAATGGAATACGCTTACGCTGCCTCAGATTTAGTTGTCTGTAGAAGCGGAGCAACAACCTTGGCCGAGATCACTTCTCGAGGACTGCCGACTATCTTAATTCCTTACCCCCATGCTACCGGGGGACATCAATGGAAAAACGCAGAGGTTTTGCAAACCGTGAGAGCAGCTCGCCTCATTTTAGAGAAGGATCTCACGGCGGAAAAATTAAAAGCCACCATTTTGGGGTTAATCGCCAATAAAAGCCTTCTTAAAAGAATGGCCGAAAAAAGTAAAGCACTAGGCAAACCACAGGCTACCAGGAAAGTAGTAAAACTAGTACTTAGCCTGGTCAATTCATGAAAATGAGTCCATCTAATCTCGGAGTTAGAGCGCGTCGAGGCTGTCTTGGATAAGCCACTTTGATACGGGCGGGTCTACACGTTCATTCCTTAGCTCGCACTTCTCAACTAAACAGAGGCCAAGAGCAGCTCGCCGATATCGCTATGTCAGAGGCGAGCAATCGTCCAGTGCCCAGAGAAAAGTAGAACCGAAAAGTGGCGTTCCAAGACACCGAGAACAGCGCTTGCTCCAAGAGTGGTGCAGAAGAAGATGTCCTTCAGTTTTCTTGAGAAAACTTAATGCTAAAAGACGCTCGATCTATTCACTTCATAGGGATTGGGGGAATAGGCATGAGTGGGCTAGCTCA
>JBHIAL010000019.1:0-11142 GCA_046758525.1 bacterium | reverse complement strand
CTTTCAAATTATTGTTTTCCGGTTTTTTCTCGTAACAGATATATTTCTCAGAGCTTCACTTATACCAATACCTTTATCTTTCTCCAGACTAACCTACTCTCACTGAGTATTCTATGAATAGCTTACCTACCAGATCAAGATATTCTTTAATTACCTTAGCTAATTTCTTTCCAAAGATTTCAAGTCCATCGATGAGAGTATCAAAATTAGTTAGCTCCACATAAGCCATAAGAACAGCTAATATGATAGCTACTGTGAGGGGCACTACAATTATTATGGTTCGTACCCAGCTTCTTTCTTTCTGTTCCATCTTTCAGACCTCCTTGATCGGTTCCCTCTACCAAAATAACCTTTTATCTCACAACTAGCTAATATAGAATGGCTAACCGGTAAAATCCTCCGGTTTTAAGTCTTCCAATTTCTTCTTGAAATCTTGAACTTCTTCATCCCCGATAGGTTCATTACCTATAGCTACCTCATTCAATACTGTTTCCTCTACAAAGATGGGAACGCTGAATCTAAGAGCCAAAGCTATAGCATCACTGGGCCGGGAATCAATCTGTACACTCTCTTCCTTTTTCCGGATGAGAATGCGACTATAAAACGTTTTATTTACCAGATCACTGATAACTATTTTATCTACTTTGCCATGCAGTTTCTCAATTAATGATTTTGCTAAATCATGGGTTAAAGGTCGGGGCGGTTTTACATTCTGCAATGTTAATGCAATAGCCTGGGCCTCAAATAAACCAATCCATATGAGAAAGGTCTTTCCTCCCCCTTTTTTCCTCAAAACAATTACCGGCATCTTTGAATTCACATCTATACCTACTTTCACTACCTTTACTTCTATCATTTTTTGCCTCCTCTTATTAAGGCTATTACGGCCCTCCTTTTATTTTATAGCCTCTTCTCGTTATGATTTCAGTTACCAAAGAATGGAGTTCTTTGTATTCCGGGAAACGAAGAGCAGGTGGCGTCATTTTCCTTTCTAATTGGCAGATCTTATAAAGATCATCGTTTAACTGGCCAATGGTCTTTTGCTGCTTTTCGATTTTCTGCTCCAGAGTTATAACTCGGAATTTGAGCAGTTGATTATCTTCTTTTAACTCAGCTACTAAACTCGGTGATCCCCAACCGAAAAGCGTAAATCCAGCGAGAATGCCAGCTATTGTAATATTGATTATTGGTTTGCTTTTCACCTTTCACACCTCCGTCTTTTCCCTTCTTTTCAGTTTTGATATCTCTGCAAAGCCTCTCTAATGATTTTTGCTATCTTCTTTTTCCGAGCTAACTCTTCTTCATCCAGGTAATCATCTTCTCTTGTCTGCTTGTTAAGCCTCTTAGCCATTTTTTTCCAAAAACTCGGCGGCATATACACGGCAGCTTCTATTCCCCCAAGGAGTAACGCAAGATTTCCAGCCTCAGTCCTTACCGCCTCAAACAATACTTCTGTTCTCACCTTTCTCGTGTCCTCTCTTTTAGCCTTATTTGTAACCTCATTTCTTAGAATGTCGATTCTTCAGTTTTGCCATGCTTCCCGATGCTGTTTTTCCAGCTGGTCGTTTCACAGGGCGGCCACATTCAGGACACTCATAATCTCGGATCGAAAGTCCCTCCTCGCCAACTACGGCCCAGCCTTGCCAGTCACAAAACGGACACCAAGCTGCAATTATCATCCTCTTGTTAGCTCGTCTTCCGGGCTTATTCTCTTAACGATTTCGTGGCAGTCCTTGCTCATTTGCTCTTGGGCTTCTTCTTCGTCAAGCCACTCTGTGAGCGCCATCCTCATAAGAGATGTAACAGTTACCTTCTTTCTTTTTGCCATCCTTTCCAGTTTCTTTATTAATTTCATATCCACGTGTTGTAAAGCCTTAAGCAGAAAAGTTGATTTATCCATAGTCTATCCCTTCAAAACTTCTTCCATAGCAGAGAAACTAAACCATTACTTCAATCTTAATTAAGGCCGAATTGAAAATCATCACTTATTTTCTTTTTCCTCAACATCCACAACTTTAATCTTAAATATAAGTTCTTTACCAGCTAAAGGGTAGTTTAGGTCCAAAGTTACCCTATCTTCTCCTATCTTCATAACTTGAGCTGACATCGTTCGCCCTATCCGAGTTTTTACAGATATTCTTTGCCCTACTTCTAACCTCTTTCCTTTGAACTTATCTTTGTCAAACTTCATTACTAACTCTTCTTTCCTTTTTCCAAATGCCTTCTCTGGAGGAAGTGTAATCTCCTTTTCCTCACCTTTCTCCATCCCTATAACCGCCTCATCAATCCCAGCTAGAATCTCACCAGCTCCTGCTTCAAATTCTATAGGTTGCTTGTCTTCAGTAGTCGCAAAGACTTTTCCATTTTTTAGTTTGCCACTAAGATGTAGTTTTACCTCGTCTCCCTTCTTTACTGGCACGACTTCTCTCCTTTCTTTTGTTTTATTAAAATCTGTTTAAACCAAAGCCTATTCCAAAAGTTTAGAGGTTGAGCATTTTCTATACCCTATTATTTCGTTACACTGTCTCAGTTAGATTCTTCCCTGGGAGAAATGAGCCTATTTCTTACTATTCTTTACCTTCCTTAGGAGCAGCAGGCATCAAAGCAGCAATTGTTCCTTCAACTATCTCCTTTACTTTCTCCTCAGTGACATAAGTTTTGGTTTTTTCCTCAATCATCGCTGTAACCTTCTCTTCGTTTACAGGAACTAGTTTGAAAAATGACAGTTGAACAGCGAGCAAACACCCAACGATGGCTATGACTAAAGCGGCAATAGAAAGTCCAAAGTTCATTTTCGCTCCCATTTTATTCACCTCCTCCTTATTCATCGTAAAGTTGGTTTACTTGTGTAAAATGGAGTCAGTGGTCTGCTTCTTGCTGACAGCTGTCGGCATTTCAAAAATTTTTGGAATGCGGGCACTATAAAATCTGCGAGATACAAGAATCTAGCATTTTTTGATGAGCAAACAAGCCTTAATTTACTTTGCCTCAAATTTAATCAGACCTCTAAGTTTTCCCGAGAATCTAGCTATGCTTCAGAAGACTATAATATTTTGGATTTACTATATAGACCTTAGGCATACGAAATAGAATATTATGGGAAATCAGGATTTGCCATATTCGCTGGAAAGATGCTTGAATTCCCGTATTTAGAGTCATATGTTCAGCCAAGAGCTTAAGGGTCCATCTATTCGCAGAATAGCCAAACGCTTCTGGGCTCTTTTGGACGCTTTCTAAAAGAAGCTTTCTATATTCTTCGGTTATCTTAGGTGGTCTACCACGGCGGGAACCTATAAGGAGTGCGTCAAGTTTTTTCTGTCTGTAAAAGGCAAGCCATCTGTAAACTGTACGTCCATTCATATTTGTTATCGCAGCAATTTCCGGTATGGACTTGCCCAAATGACTCAACCAAATAACTTGGGCCTTCCGATACAGATAGGCACTAGGGGTCGTTTGCATAAGTTTACTCAGTTCTCTTACCTCTAATTCTGATAATCCAATGGGAGACATCTTAAAACTCCTGGACTGACAAGATTTTTAGAAATAGTCGAAAGACAATGGAAAAATAGACTATGGATTGTGTAAGTTGGTTTAACGCAATTATAATTAATTCAAAAAAATTTGTCAAGCATACGCATATTTCCGAACATTCTCCTAATCCTTTATAACAAAAGTGTAGACAGCTTTGTACGCTAAACCTGCCTAAATTTGCTGAAAAATAAAATTGCTAGAGGTTGAAAAGTAGGAAGAAAAGATAGACGAGTTTTGATTAATAAGTTAGGCGGGATGGCAAGCTCAAAAACAACCCTTGACATAATTTTTATTTTTACTATAATATGGTAAACGTTTTCCATCAACGAGGCCCTAGCAATGTGGATCACCATTAAGGATGTAGCCGGTGAAGCCGGAGTTTCCATAGCTACCGTCTCCAGAGTATTAAATAACAGCCCTCATCGGGTAGCCGAAAAGACACGACAGGAAGTACTCAAGATTGTAAAAAATCTGGATTTTCGGCCGAACAAGCTGGCTGCAGGACTCAAATCAACCAGATCGGCCGCTATTGGTTTGATCTTTCCCAGTTTCGTGGCCGGTACATTCTATTCCGAAATTTTCCATGCTATTGAAGATGAGGCGGTAAGAAACGGGTACGGCATAATATTGGGTAGTAGTTATGGAGAAGCTGGTAAAGAAGAGCTACTTATAAATCTCCTCCGGGAGAGAAGAGTTGATGGTTTGATAATAATACCTTCATCGCCAGGGGTAGATCTCAAGTACTATCGACGTCTGGAAAAGGGGATTCCTTTGATATTTGTGGATAGATATTTCCCTCAGATAGATACTGACCGGGTCACTACCGACAATGTCAAAGGTGCCTATGTAGGCATTGAGCATCTGATTAGGTTAGGACATAAGAGGATTGCTTTTCTAAGTGGCCCAGAGGCTCCCTGTACTTCCCTCTCCGATAGAATCAAGGGCTACCAAAAGGCGCTGGCTGACTATAATATCCATTTTAGGAAAATAATCGAAACGGAAAAGAATATAAACAAACAAAAAGAGTGTGCTTATGAGGCTATGAAGTCCTTCTTAAAAAATGGCTCCCAGATTTCGGCTATTTTTGCTGTAAATGACAATGTGGCTATAGGGGCTTTAAGGGCTATATGGGAAGCAGGGTTAAGGGTGCCGGATGATATAGCGGTGATAGGATATGACGATGATGAGATGGGCTCATTTTTACCCATTCCGCTAACCAGTGTAGCTCAGCAAAAAGCAGAGATGGGAAGACTGGCCATGGCACTTCTTCTGGAAAGAATCCAAGAGGGCAGAAGGATATCTCGGCATATATTCTTAGAACCTGAATTGGTCGTTAGAGCCTCCTGCGGGGCAAGAGCATCAAGTCGAAAATCTGTCAGGGAAAAGAGGTGAATCTTACAAAAACCCGGCGTTTCGGCTTTAGACAAAATATTACCTATTAGGAGGAGCAAGAAATGGTCAAAAAAAGTGTATGGGTGGGAGTATTGCTGACGGTGTTCGTGCTGACCACTCTAGCTAGTACGGGGTATGCTCAAAAGAAGGTAACCATCACAGCAACTTTTCCCGCTCCCAAGCCCAGATGGGATTTCCTCATTCCCTTAGCAGAAAAGGATTTCGAAAAAGCAAATCCCGGGGTCGACCTCACCATTGATTATGAGGTTCTGCCGTACGGGGAACTGCGCAGCAAATTGATAACCATGATGGCAGCCAGAACTCCGCGAGACCTCTTGGGAGTGGACTGCATATGGCTGGGAGAATTTGCTGAAGGCGGCTTCCTGGCAGACATAACTGATAAAGTCAACCAATGGGGAAGGATGGATGAGTGGTATGCACAAAACCGGGCCGGAAGCACCTATAATGGTAAATATTACGGCATCTGGACCTTTACCGATGCCAGGTTGATACTCTACTGGAAGGATATGCTGCAGAAAGCTGGAGTACAGCCGGCAGACCTTAAGACCTGGGCTGGATACATCAATGCTGGCCAGAAGCTCAACGAATACTGGAGACCAGAAGGAGTAGAAGGTGTGCTTCTGATTGGTGATCCCTGGGGAGCAATAGACTGGTGGTTTCCATACCTTTGGATGCTGGGGGGTAAAATCATAGAGAAAAAGGAAGGAAAATGGTATCCAGTGTACGACAGCATGGCTGGGGTGGTAGCCTCGCAGTTCCTTAGAGATCAGGTTGTGGCTGGTATCAGGCCTCTGGTGGGACACAGGTGGGGAGAACGTTTTGCCAACAGAAAATATGTGACCTGGCTGGGAGGAACCTGGGCTTTTGGTAAAGTAGACAAGGAACAGCTGGACAAGGTTGGTTTAATAGGTGCCTTTCCCGTGCCTACCCCGGGCCTGCCAACCAGCACTATGCTGGGCGGATGGGTCTTGGCCATATCTTCAACAGCCAAAAGCCCTGACATTACCTGGGAGTTTATGAAATCAATACAGAAACCAGAGGTCGTGGCTCAGATGCTAGCTGAGTATGGTTATCTACCCACTCAGAAAACCATTGCCGAAGAGGAACCCTACAAGACCGATTTGCTCAAGTACTGGGGATGGGGTAGATGGGCTGAGATTACGAATCTCCTGCCACTGGGACGCGCAAGGCCGAACATTGCCGAATATCCAAAGGTGGCCGATCAGATTGGTGTCGCCGTTACCGAGGTATACGCCGGGAAGAAGACTCCAGAAGAAGCTCTAAAGGAGGCTGCTAAGAAATCGGCAAAGGTTCTGGGTTGGTAGCCTTGTTTAAAGTTGGCTGCCTAAAGCACAAGGGACGGTAAGAAAAATTCTCTGAGGGATGCCGCTGAAGGTGTCCCTCAGAGTGTTATTAAACCAGGGAAAATGTCAGTAGGATCTGGAACTGAAGATGGCCTTCAAGAAGATCAAAATAGACATGCTAGCTCCCTATCTTTTGCTCTCGCCAGCGTTTTTCCTTCTTTTCCTTTTATTTATATTCCCCATTTTTTGGAACTTTTACCTGTCTTTCCACGACGTAACCTTGATCCGGCTTTGGAAAAAGTGGAATTTTATAGGCTTGCAAAACTATGCCGGGCTCCTTCATGATGACCTTTTCCTTAAGTCCCTTAAGGTGAGCCTA
Source organism: bacterium (assembly GCA_046758525.1). Classification (GTDB taxonomy): domain Bacteria; phylum Aerophobota; class Aerophobia; order Aerophobales; family AE-B3A; genus AE-B3B. The sequence continues at coordinate 4,515 of JBHIAL010000019.1, read as the reverse complement.
TATTTTGTTGGGGGTAGCATCGGGGGCCAGTTCTTAATCGGTCTTTCGCTTGCTCTCCTGCTTAATAGAAACCTAAGGGGCAGCGGTGCCTTCAGGACGATAATAGCAATTTCCTGGATTCTCTCCGCTTTAGTGGTTGCCTATACCTGGGTATGGATGTACGATTACTATGGGTTAGTCAACCGCATCTTAACTTCAATTGGCTTCTCGCAGGTTAACTGGCTAGGCAATCCTGACCTTGCTATCTGGTCAATAGTAATCGCCAACATCTGGTTTGGTACCCCTTTCACCATGCTCACCCTGGGATCAGCCCTAAAAACGATAAATCCCCAGTTATATGAAGCAGCTTCCGTTGATGGTGCCAGCCGATGGAGGTGTTTCCGAAACATAACCTTTCCTCTTCTTAAGCCTTTCATCGCCCTTAATATGATTCTTATAACCATGTGGACAGTAAACTTTTTTGCTCTGCAGTTGGCTATGACCAAAGGAGGACCTCTCTACTCAACTACCACAACATCTCTCTATATGTACAAGAACGCCTTTGATTTTGGAGATCTCTCCGTGGGTTCTTCCATTGGGGTCTTGCTGTTTCTCTTTAATACAATGGCGGCCTATATCTATACTAAGACGTTTCGCAGCTAAGGAGTCAAAATGACTCAGGTTAAAGTTAAGGAAAATGGTGAGCTTTACCGAAAAATATCTACCTATATAATATTGATAGCTTATTCAATCTTCGTGATTCTGCCCATTATGTGGGTACTGGTAACTTCTTTGCAACCAGGAGGGATGATGAGATTCGGATTCATTCCCAGGAAAGTAACGTTGGATAACTATAACTACATATTTACCAAGACCCTTATGCTCAGAACTATGCTTAATTCCCTTATCGTTTCCATCTTCAGTATGATTCTATCGGTAGCGGTCAGTGCCATGGCCGGATACGCCTTTTCTCGGTATAGGTTTAGAGGAAGAAATATTCTAATGAGCATAGTCTTAGGTCTATTTATGATCCCCATTGTGGTAAACATTATTCCCCTTTACAGCATGCTTCAGAGGTTTGGCTGGCTTAACACTTATCAGGGTCTAATAATTCCTTATCAAGCTCTAATTTTACCACTTAATGTTTTCCTGATGAAAAACTTCTTTGACACCATCCCGGTAGCCCTGGAGGAATCGGCCCTGGTAGACGGCTGTTCCAGAATGGGGGCTTTCACAAAAGTAACACTTCCTCTTACCTGGCCAGGTCTTGCCGTAGCCTCCATATTTGCCTTTAGATTCTCCTGGAATGAATTTGTCTTTGCCATTACTTTTATTTCTGGAAAACAAATGAGAACCTTTCAGGCTGGTCTTTACTGGTTCCTGGGACTGGAACAGGCAAATTGGGGGTATCTCACCGCCGGTGTAATTATAGGAATGATACCGGCGGTCGTTATGTTCCTCACCTTTCAAAAACAGTTCATAGAGGGTCTGACGGTGGGTGGCATCAAAGGCTGATAAGTTGGTTCTTTCACTTGAAAGGAGACTCAAAGATGGAAACTAACAAGGTACGTTTGGGACTGGTCCAGATGGATTACCGGATAAAGAATAAAGATTACAACATTGCCAGGGCAATAAAATTCATAGAACAGTTTAAGGGAAAAGCTGACATTGTCTGCTTCCCAGAATTTTTTACCACCGGGTATAATTTAGATCTAATTGGGGATGACTTTTACGAACTTGCAGAAACTATACCGGGTGAGACAACTCAGGAAATGAGCAAGAGAGCAAAAAAAAATGGGCTTGCAGTCATAGGCAGCATCGTAGAAAAAGACCCTTTGTGTGAGGAGATCCTTTATGATACTGCCTTTATCATTAACAAGGAAGGTAAGCTGGCCAGTAAATACAGAAAGTTTTATCTTTACCCGCCAGAGCACCAATACTTCAAACCGGGAAAAGACTTCCCTGTTGTCGATCTCGGACTGGTCAGGGTAGGAGTAACCATCTGTTATGACCACGCTTTTCCCGAGCTTTTTCGGATACTCTCCCTAAAAGGAGCACAAGTGGTATTTATTCTCTCCGCCATTCCTAAAGGGTATGAGTATCTTTTGAACCTGCGAGCAAGGGCCCGGGCCCAGGACAATCAGATCTTCGTAGCTCACGTAAATAGAGTTGGAAAGGAAGGTAATGTTCAGTACTGCGGTCTGAGTAAGGTAGCTGATCCCAAGGGAGAAGTCGTTGCCGAGGCCTCCTCGGGCCAGGAAGAAGCATTATGGGTAGAGCTAGATCTTAATTTAATTTCGCGAGAGAAAAGACGGGAACGCGTTTTAAGAAGCCTAAGACCAGAGACATACGAGTATTTATCCCGGCTTATATAATCATTCACTGCTCACTATAATGATGAGACCGAAAACCCTTTTGAAGAAACTGGCAATAAAGGTAAATAGGTTTATCAAAGGTCTCTTTTTCTTGGCGGGAAAACGGTGAGAGGGACACCTTGCTCGGATGAAAAATAAAGGAGACACAAAATGAAAAAAAGATACGAGATTGTGGTAGTTTCACACACTCATTGGGACAGAGAGTGGTATCTAAACTTCCATAAATTTTGGTTTAAGATAGTGCAGGCCATCGATGAGTTACTTGAAATTATAGAAAGAGACACCGAATATGGGGGGTTCACTTTAGACGGTCAAACAGTTGTCCTCGAGGATTATCTTCGTGTACGACCAGAAATGAAACAAAAAATTATCAATTATATACAAAAAGGGAAGATTCAAATAGGTCCGTGGTACGTTCAGCCTGACGAATTTATAGTAAGTGGAGAGGCTCTTATCCACAATTTATTGCTGGGATACAAACTAAGTCAGGAATTTGGGGGTTATATGGATGTAGGATACTTACCGGATGCCTGGGGCCATATCTCACAGCTGCCACAAATTATGCAAGGATTTGATATTGATTCCTGTATCTTCACGCGAGGAGTAGGAGATGAAGGAGAAGAGCTCAAGGATCTGTTTAACTGGATCGCTCCGGATGGCTCTCAAGTAATAGCTCATCATCAGATTGGAACTTATGGCAATGCAGCAAATCTACCTGAAGATCCAGAAACAGCAATACTATCATTTCGTATTATAAAAAAGTGTATGGAGCCTTATGCTGCAACTTCTATTCTTCTTTTTAATAATGGAGCCGACCATCAATTACCTCAACCCCACATTCCAAAGCTTATTAAATACGCAAATCAAGCTTTCGATGATGCTACCTTTACTCATGGTTGTTATCGAGATTTTATAAACAAAGTAAAAAGAGAGAATCCGAAACTAAAGCAGCACAAGGGAGAACTTAGAGGGTCACGTTATCAAGTTTTAGTACCTGGAACCGTATCTACACGGATGTACCTAAAGCAGGCCAATCGAAAGATTGAAAAGTTAATAGAAAAGTGGGCTGAACCTTTTGCCACTGTTGCCTGGAGTTTGGGAGAAAGCTACCCTCAAACACTTTTATGGGAAGCCTGGCGATCGCTGTTAAAAAACCATGCCCATGATAGCATTGGTGGAGCCTGTGTAGATGAGTCTCATAAGGATATGGCTTATCGCTTTGATGAGGCTCAACGTATTGGCCAAGAAATAACAGAGCGAAGCTTAAGGACAATCGTCTCCAAGATAAACACATTTACTAATGATGAAAGGGATACTCCCATAGTGGTTTTTAATCCTTCTGGATCTGATAGAAGTGAAGTAGTGGAGGCTAGCTTTTATCTAACCGAAAAGGAGGCAGAAAAATTTTGCATAATAGATTCTACAACCAACCAATATGTCCCTTATCAAATCCTGGATCGCAGAAGAAAAATAGTTCACGAGAGAGGGGGAAATCAGCTGGATTTGATGAAAATGTTGGGTTTCCCGGAGAGGACTCAAGTACGTCATTATAAGGTGATGGAGAATGTGGAGAAGGACAGACTGGAGATTGAGGTACAATGGGGAATGGCCAAATCTCCAGATGTTAACCTTGCCTCCCTAGCAAAAGAAATACTTCCCCGTATATTTAAACATCCAAAGATCAATCGCTATAGACTCCGGGCCTGGCAGAATGAAGTTAAAGTTGCCTTTTTTGCTCAAAATATCCCAGCTTTTGGATATAAAGTTTACTGGATTAGAGCTGGTGAGGAAAAGAACTTTCCCTCCTCCCTGAAAGTTGGAAAGCAGACTTTAGAGAATGAATTCTTAGCCCTTAAAGTTAACCAGAACGGAACAGTTGATATTAAGGATAAAGTGACCGGGGAAAAGTACCCAGGGTGTAACTTATTTGAGGACACAGAGGATGTGGGAGATGAATATAATTTCTCTCCAGCCGACAATTCCCTGCCATTAACCAGCACTGACCTTGAGGCAAAAATATCCTTGGTAGAAACCGGGCCAGTAAGAGCCACTATTAAAGTACAAATAGAATTTCCAATCCCTACCTGCGTAAATCCAGACCGAGAAAGTCGAAGCTCTAAAAAGATTACCTGTCCAATTACTGGTTATATTACGCTCTATG
>JBHIAL010000018.1:0-11761 GCA_046758525.1 bacterium | reverse complement strand
ATCGCCAGCCGGTCATGGCGTAAGTCTTAGAAAATCCATCAACCAGAATCGTTCTATCTTTCATGCCGGGGATAGAAATGATACTTCGAAACTCCCCATCATAGATGATCTTAGAGTATACCTCATCAGACAAAACCCAAAGATCAGCTTGGATAGCTGTCTTAGCAATAGTTTCCAGATCATCCGGGCTTAAAATACCACCAGTCGGATTATGGGGAGAATTGAGAATGATCATCCTCGTCTTGGGGGTTATCCTCATCCTTAGATCCTCTGGATCAAAACTGAAGCTTTTCTCTTCCAAAAGGGGAAGAGGAACTGATTTCCCCCCTACAAAGTTTATGACCGATTCATAGATGGGATATCCCGGGTTTGGATATATCACCTCGTCCCCTTCATTGACACAGGAAAGGATACTATCAAAAACTATCGGTTTTGCCCCGGGAGTAACCACTACCTCTTCCGGTTCAACTTCGATACCTCTGGTCTCAGAAATGTAGTGCGCAATTGACTCCCTTAGAGGAAAGATTCCAGCCGAGGGACTATAATGGGTATAACCGTCATTAATGGCCTTCGTTGCTGCATCTTTAATATTCCGAGGAGTATCAAAATCAGGCTCTCCCAGGGCAAAACTTATAATATCTTGACCTTCTGCTTTGAGCCTATTCACCTCTGCCAAAACTTCAAATGCGGTTTCGGTCCCTAAACTTTCTATTCTTCTTGCTATTTGCATTGGTGTACCTCCCTCCGTAGTGCCCTAGACATATTCATCCTTAATAAAAAAGAGGGCACGACAACTTGATGAATGTCGTACCCTCTGTCCTTTTACCTGAGAGATTCGTCTTGCCTACGAAGGCAGGACTGCCCCTTCGGTTCTTTCCTTGACTACATTTAAGGAAAGCTTCTCCAGAGAGCTAGTCGATCAAGGTCCTTTTGCCTGAGAGTTTAAACTAAAGTTTGCCCCTTCGGCGCCAGATGTTCTTGGTCTCTCCCTTAATCGTCCTCTAGTTAGACTATATTTTCAATCGTATTAGATTTTATACACAATTTATATTTTGTCAACTCTCCGGAGAAAATTGAGAACTACTCCAGCTAAACTTTGTTTTCTAAAGGCTTTCTCTCTTCAATCCTCACCTGTGAACTGAAATCTTCGCTTTGCTCCCATAACAAGAAACAGGAGTGCAGCCAGTCCACCCATCCCGGCCCCATAGGCAAAGCTTGGCTGGGGGCTAATATACTGCCAAAAGAATCCAGCCACCAGGCTATCTCCCAATCCGCCAATTAACCCCACTACCATTCCTCCCCCTCCCAAGGCGACAATGAACATGGGAAGCAGTGGAAGAATATTTTAATTTTAGCCTATATCCTGTTTTTATAATACTTTAGTAAGTTAAGCTTTTCTAATTTTTCTTTGGTTGGACGTCCTTCTTTATCCCATTCCCGTAATTCATAATACTCATTCAATAAATCATTAACAGGAGAGATTTTCCCTCGTCTAAACCCCTTTTTGGCTGGCACATACATTTTTGGAGGAAATATGTCATCTTTTTTAGTGTATCCGTCTCTTAAATTTATTAGACGCTGTAAGGTAAAAATTCTCTCTCCACATATCATAGCTTCCTGAATACTCCAATCCCAGCCTGTAATCGAATTAAATATATTGAGTATAGAGGTAAAACTTAATCCCCCACCATCTGGCATAAACACACATAATACCAGGGAGTTGATTAAAGCACAATAATCCTGCATTTTCGCCGCAAGATGTGCTTTGCCTTCTCGATTGAAGAATTTGGCACCCTCTTCAGCTACCCCAATTTCAGGGATATAAAACCCACCCATCTCCACATCTTCTTCAACACCTCTCATATGACAGGCGCCTCTGGTACCAGTGGCATAAGTTGGAACCAGACCCCAGCAAGCTCGAGGGTCATGTGCAGGAAAATCCAAACCTTTCACGTGAACTACTAACTCTAAGGCATTTTTACCAAGCTTCTTAGCAGCTTCGACTGTTCCTTCTGAGAAAATGGAACCAAATCCCTTGTTATTTCCTATTTGTTTTACCAATTCTATCAACACATCAGGATCGCCCCATCTCAGCTCCATTCCGGCGGTATCTTTTTTATCAATTATGCCCTTTTCATAGCATTCCATGGCCAGTCCAATACAGGCACCAGTCGAAATCGTATCTATCCCAGACTTATTACAGATATCATTAGCTACCGCGATTGCTTTTACATTATCGATCAGCAGATTAGTTCCAAACATTCCCAATGTTTCATATTCGGGTCCCATTCCTTTTAATTTGTATTTAGCAGGATCTTTTATTTCGATATTTCGATGGCAACCAATGGAGCAGTAAAGACAGGAGTAAGGTTTTGCAGATAGAACCTTGGTATAATTTGGTGCTCCAATCTTTTTAGCACCTTCTGGCCAGGTATCTCCAGTCCAATATTTGATTGGCATATCGCCGAAACCTTCAGCAGTGATACACAAAACGGGAGTGCCGTGGGGTCTTAAGCCACTTTGGATACTTGCATTATTTATTTCTTTGGTATATTTGCGATTATAATTTCTCAGCAGAGAAAGGTTTGAAACAGGAACCTTCTTGGATCCTTTTACCACAACTGCCTTTAAATTTTTTGACCCCATCACAGCTCCTAGGCCACAACGGCCAGCAAAACTGTGCTTATCGACCACTATACAGGCCATCTTCACTAACTTTTCACCAGCCTGACCTATTGTAGCAACACTTACTCTGGGATCTCTAATTTCCTTTCTAATTTGATCTACAGTTTGGTAAGAGTCCATCCCCCATATATTTCTGGCATCTCTTATTTTAACTTCCTCATCTTCTATATGTATATAAACAGGATTTTCTGATTTACCTTGGACAATAAGCACATCATATCCAGCCTTTTTGAATAAAGGTCCCCACTTTGCTCCTGCAGCAGAATCGGCATAGGTGTTGGTAAGGGGTGATTTAGATGTTATGGAAAACTTGGCGCTACCTGGCACTGGATGCCCTTGAAATGGTCCTCCGGCAAAGATTAATTTGTTATCAGCATCAAAGGCGCTAATCTCCGATGGAACCTCTCCCCACAAAATCTTTGCACCAATCCCTGCTCCCCCAATAAACAATTCATATATATCATTGTTCATTTCTTCTTTTGTAATCTTCCTGCTTGTAAGATCAACCCTCAAAATCTTATTCCAGTAACCCAAGGCCATTTCCTACCCCCTCACCCACCCGCCACGGGCAGAAGTAGCAAAAGCTTGTCTTTGTCTTTTAATTCCTGATCAAGCTTTAGTATTTCTTGATTGGCTACTACTATTATCCTGAATCCTTTCTCGGCATCAGTAATTAATTTCTTCAAATTCTCACCATAAATTGAAATCAGGTTCTCTAACAAAGACTCCACTGTAGAACCCTCTTTAAGCTCTATCTCTAACTTGTCGTCTATGCTCAAGACTCTTAGCTCCACTTTTACTTTCATCTACAGACTCCATTATTTTTTGTATTTACCGTATCTTCCAGTCTACTCAAGTAAAAACAAGATTCTAGTGTTCCCGATTTATTGTCACTTTCTGGATAATCTCTGATTTTGCTCTGCGACACAGGTATCCAAATGGTCCGGAACGCAGAGCAAAAAGGCTTTGGCTAATTTCTTTCTTTTTCCTGACAGCTCTATCTTGACTCAAATAGCCAAGTTTCTGGGCCATATCTGCCCCTGCTAATCTTCCTTCTTCCATAGCTGTGCTTGCTTCCTCAACTCCAGCAGTATCTCCGGCAACATAGATTCCATCAACTGTGGTTTCCATGTTTTCGTTGTGAATAGGTAAATGTCCACCGAGCTCGGGGGAAAATCCTAAAGTACATCCAGCCATTTGAGCTAATTCAATCGAGGGATGAAGTCCGCCAGCAATGCAAACACAGTCCGCACGTAAAGTTCTTTCTGTGCCTTTGATAAGTTTGCCTGAATTATCTAGCTTGACAATAACAACTTCTTCTACCTCCTTACCACCTTTTACTTCCTTGATGGTACAAGAAGTGAGAATTGGTACACCAGCTCTACGAATTTTACTAGCATGAACCTGGTAACCTCCAATTTTTGGAGCTGCTTCAACCACAGCTACCACACTAGCACCAGCTTGTAATAGTTGATAGCTGATGATTAGCCCTACATTACCAGATCCTAGAACAACAAATTTCTTGCCGGGGAGAACACGATGAACGTTAATCATAGTTTGAGCTGCTCCAGCTCCCATTACTCCTGGAAGAGTCCAACCTGGGAAAACAACAGGATTTTCAATAGCACCTGTTGCCAAAAGGATTTTTTTTCCTTGAATCATCTCAGTTTCCCCATTTTTTATTATTCCTACAGTTTTATTGTTGAAAATACCGTAAGTTACTGTATTGAGTAGAATGTCTACTCCTAACTTTTTGACTTGCTCTAAAAGCTGTATACCAATATCCAATCCCCTAAGGCTGGCTTTATGCTGCTTTGATCCGAAAAATTTATGTATCTGTTTAAACAATTGACCTCCGGCTCCCCTATTTTCGTCTATCAAAGTTACATCTGCTCCAGATCTTGCTGCCTCGATACTGCAAGTAAGTCCAGCTGGACCACCTCCTACTACTGTAACATCACATTTTTTCAACTCTTTACCCCCCACTTCCCTTCACCATATTGAGTTTCTATCACCATTGCCTCTTCAACTGGGGCAACACATGTTCTCACATTGGGAATACCATTTACAGTCATTACGCAATCGGTGCACTGTCCAATACCGCAAAAGATTCCCCTTGGCTCGTTATATTTTGAAGTAAACCGGTTAATTCTTATGCCCGCATTGAGAAGAGCAGCAATTATCATTTCTCCTTCACTTGCCTTAATCTTTTTCCCATCCACAGTAATGCTCAGTGTCTTTCCAAGGCTTTGTTGACCTAAGATTGGATGATCTAGCACTCGCATTTTGTTTTCATTGTTCCTACTTTCAAGAGAATTATTTTGTCTTAAGGAGCCATTTTTCCGCACAGAAATGCCCCGAACAACTAGAGCATATTTTTTAGGGATGGAGATACTTACAACAGGAGTACGATCTTGTTTTGGTTTATTTAAGATTGTGACTACCTTGCCTTTACAGACAATCCTGCCTTCTCTGTCTACCGCAGACACTCCCTCTCCAAATTTGGGCAAGGGTAGGAACTCAAAGGGAAATGAAACCAACGCCAGCTCATGAGTGTAGTTTAAACTGAGTACAAAAATTGCTAAGCCAGGACAGGAACTTATGCAAAGGCCACAACCTGTACATTTATCTTCATTTAAAACTGGCAAATTGGCAATGGAAGACCCAATTTTAATTGCTCCCACGGGACAAGCAGTTTCACAGGGATTGCAAGGAATTTTTTCAATGCATTCAATTATAGCAACAGGACCTTCTTGAAGTCTTTTGAGACTGGGGTAACCAGGTGTTTTCTTAAGTTCATCCGGTGTAGGAATTCCTTCTACGGCAGCTCCGCTACTTGCCCACAACAGTAACTGATTATTGTTGTCTGTGGTTTTCATGACCTGTCTTCTTTTCTAATTGCACACTCTTTTGTTCAAGTTAACCTTATTCTATTTTTCTTCTTCAACCTACCCCGCCTTTAGCTTAATTTAGGTTATATTTTTTGAATCTTGAGAAACTAAAAGCATCGATTGATAGCGAAGTTCTGCTTTCCGTTATTAGTTCTGATATTAATTTTCCTGTTATGGGGGCAAGTGAAATCCCTTCTCCGGCATGTCCTGTAGCTATGACAAAATTTTGAGGATTATTTATCTTGCTCAGGATTGGGAGACCATCCACATAACAAAATGGTCTTAGTCCAGCAAATGTTCTAATACAACTGATATCTTTCAGTTTGGGCATAAACCTGATAACTCTTTTTGCTATATATCTTATTGTTTGCATCGTTATTCTACTATTGTAACCTGCAAAATCACGACTACTTCCTATAGTCCAATTTCCACTATCCTCTTGTATATAGCTTCCTGCAACTCCAAGTTTTATCCTTGGGTCTTTAGATTTTTCTATCGCTTCCAAATTAAAGGCTGTGGTCAGATAATCAGCATCTAATATATACCTCCACCTTTCATTAAGTGGAACAGGTTCTGTTACTATAATTTGTCCTCTTCTTGCTCTGATAGGTATAGTAAGACCAAGCATTTTCCCAATTTCAGAAGCCCATGCCCCTGTACAATTAACAACGAAGTTAGTTTTTATTTTCTCTCTATCTGTAATAACAAATGTAATCTTATCTTTATCCGTTTCTATTTTCTTAACTTGGGTGGAAAAAAGAAACTTTGTTCCCAGTTTTCTTGCAACATATGCAAATCCATAATTTACCTTAAATGGATTCACTGTACAGCTCTGCCACTCCTCCACTCCAACAATTACATTCTTTCCTAAGGTAGGCTCTAATCTTCGCAGTTCATCTCCTTCTATTAGTCGGACGTTTATTCCCTCTCTCCGCTTATTTTGGACGTGCTTTTCCATATCTGAAAATTGTTTCTCATCAACACTACATACTAAGGATCCCACATTCTCATATTCAATATCGTACCCTATCTCCTCAGAAAGGTTTTTATATAACTTAAGACTTTCCCTTGCAAGTTCAAGAACAGGTGATTCAAAAAGTTGCAGGGCGCACCCGCCCTGATTGGCTCCCGAAGCACCGAAAGATAATCCTTCCTTTTTTTCTACTACAATTACCTTTACCCCTTTTTTGGCCAGGCAATAGGCTACTGAACATCCTATAATTCCTCCTCCCACCACCACTACATCCGCTATTTTATTCAACTTTCTTTTTTCTCTTCTTTAGCTAAAAGTCCTATTTTAATTGGTCTTACAGGAGGTCGTTTATTGGAAGGAAATATCTCACTTAATTTTTTATTTGTCTCTTCAGATATTATCTTTTCTATCAAAGGCCCACATGTTCTTCCTTGACACAAACCCATTCCAGCACGTGTCAGTCTTTTAACTTCATCTACTGTCCTAAGATCAAATTTCCTGATAGCATCTCTTATCTCTTGCTCGGTAATCTCCTCACACCTACAAATCGCATTGTTTACCTTTTTTCCCATTGTTCTATCATTCGGATCAAATTCTCATTCTATTTCTCGAGTATTTATGGCAGCTCCTTTTTCAGGCGGATCAACAAGCTTAGCATATATTCTTAAGATACCACTGCTTACCTTTGGCTCTGGGGGAGACCAGTTTCTATGTCTTCTTTCCATTTCTTTTATCGTTAAATCAACATTAAGTTTTCTCTGGGGTATGTTTATGTCTATAATGTCTCCATCCTTCAGGAGTGCAATTGGACCACCTTCCATTGCTTCTGGAGATATATGTCCTATTATTGGACCACGATTGAATCCAGAAAACCTCCCATCTGTTATTAGAGCTACCGATCTGTCCAAACCAAGTGCAACTAGTGCATCACATGCTAACATAACTTCCTTCATTCCAGGAGCCCCCTTTGGCCCCTCGTATCTGACAACAATTACATCCCCTTTATGAATTTTATTTTCTCTTAAAGCTGTATATGCTTGCTGGTCTCCATCGAAAACTCTTGCTGGGCCTCTAAACTTTAGCATATTTTTTGGCATAGCCGTAGTCCTGACGATTGATCCATTTCGAGCTAAATTGCCCTTTAAAATAGCAAGACCGCCCTCTTTGTTTACTGGTCTGTTAAGGGGGTATACGACTTTTCTATCAACTTTTTCTCTAAAAAGGGAAAGATTCTCCTTTAGAGTTTTTCCATCAACTGTTATACCATCAAGATAGAGAAAACTCTTTAATTCCCTCATTATGGCAGGTACTCCACCTGCATAATGCAAATCTACCACTGTATATTCTCCATTTGGTTTTACATTACAGATCAAAGGTATTTTCTTGCTATATTCGTCAAATATTTCGAGATTAAAACTAATTCCCAGTTCATTGGCAAAGGCAAGGATGTGAAGAATAGCATTGGTAGAACCACCTATGGCTATATCTACCATGGCAGCATTTCTTAATGAGTTTTCTGTTACAATGTCTGAAGGTTTCATTTTTTCTCTGACCAGATCAACTATCCTTCTACCAGATCTTTTTGCAATTCGGAGTCTCTCTGAAGACTGGGCAGGAGCAGTAGAGCTTCCTGAAAGAGACATACCTATGGCCTCGGACAGAATCTGCATAGTATTTGCGGTTCCAAGGACCGGGCAGGCCCCGGGTCCGGGACATACATAATTTTCCCTTGCCAGGATATCTTCTTCAGTTACCTTTTTTGTACCTAAAGCAGCTACAGCTTCGTTTATATCTGGCGTAACAACAACCTCTCCTTTATACCTGCCAGGATACATTGGTCCACCAGTTACAATAATTGAAGGAATGTTAAGTCTTCCGGCAGCCATGATTTCTCCAGGAATTATGTTATCGCAGGAAGAAAGTAGTACCAGACCATCAAATAAGTGTACCTTGGCCATTATTTCTACAGATGCTGCCAGGACATCTCTTATGACCAATTCGTACTTTAAATTTTCGGTACCAATTGCAATATTTCCACATGTCGCAAATGTACCGAATTCAAAAGGAGTCCCACCATTTTGCCATATTCCTGATTTAACCTGCTTAGCAATCTCTCTTAAGTGAGCGTGACCTGGTGATACCTCGCTCCATGTATTCACCACTCCAATCATAGGTTTAGATAAATCTTCATCAGTGTAGCCCATGGCTTTATAAATAATTCTTCGATGGGAAGATTCAGCTCCCTTAAAGTATTGATTGCTAAATTTAGCAACTCTCATAACGTCACTCCTCCAACAAAAAAAATTTATGCCATTACGGATATAAAAGCTTACACCAGCTCCTAAGTAGCTATTTTAACTTTCCTAATTTTCTAAGTTCTTCCCTTATTTTTTCCTTTGTATCCGGGGATGCTTCGGTTGTAGGCATCAGTGCATCTCCTACATCGTATCCTAACATTTTAAGACCTTCCTTGAGAGGTTGCATATCATGCCTATCAAATAAAACATTGGCAAGGCCAAATATAGATAATTGTTTCTTTCCGGCTTCCTTTATCTTCCCTTCTTGAAATAAATTGTATATCTCCACTACCTCTGCCGGAATAATATTACCAATGGTGCATACACTTCCATCTGCACCAAGACAAAGGGCCGGTAAAATCTTGGCCTCAAAGCCTGTCCAAACTGTAATTTTCCCCTCAGTTAACCGAATAATCTCTGCTGTATGGTCTATATCTATGTGCGTGTCCTTTATTCCTTGAATATATCCATCTTTAGCAAGACGTGCTACGGTTTCTGGTTCTATGTCAACGCCATATTGTCCAGGCCAGTTGTAAACGAACACTGGAATGTTAACTGCCTCAGCAACTATTCTGTAATGATGATATATCCCTTCCTGTGTTGGTTTAGGATAATGTGGAAGCGAAACAATAACACCATCTGCTCCAGCATCTTGTGCATATTTACTCAACTTAACAGCAATTTTTGTGCTGTTGTGCCCTGTACCTGCAAATAATGGCACTTTTCCTCTGGCAGATTCTACCCCTATATTTATTGTCTTTTTTCTCTGTTTCATACTCATCAAGGAATATTCCCCTGTACTTCCACCAGCAAAAATTCCATGAACACCCTCAGCTATTAAATGCTGGATAAATCTTTTGGTCTTCTCCTCATCAATTTCTCCTTCAGAGTCAAACACAGTAATTACCGGTGGTACAATTCCTGGAAATTTTCTCACTTCTTCCATTTCTACCTCCAATTGTTTTTTGAATACTTTTCACAAAATCTCATAAGAAAACTACAGTCTTTACTTTAGTAAATACCTTTTCTTCCCTTTTTTCTACCTACTCACTGCTTAAGTTCTTTTACCAATTAAAAAACCATCTAATCCAAAAGGATCGTCTGGATCTAAAACAAAGTGATTAAATCCTGTGATATAAGCGCTTCCCGTAATTTCAGGCACAACTGCTGGGTACCTACCAACCCTGGTTTTTTTAATTAACCTTCCCCGAAATGTTGCACCTGAAATGCTCTCATTTATAAAATCTTTGTTAAGAGTCAATTTGTTTTTAGCAAACAAAACCGCCATTCTACCAGATGTTCCTGTGCCACACGGGGATCTATCAAAAAACAATTCCCCCTCTATAACTATGTTGTTTTGATCTGCATTTTGGTTTTTGACAGGTGAGTCTACAAAAGAAATACCCAGTAATTTCTTTGATATATTAGAATCTGTCGGATGTATTAAATCAAATTTCTTATTAAACTCATTTTTTATGGCAATGCCAGCTTTAATCAAATCATCAATATTTTCAGGCCTTACCCTAACGCCAGTATCCTTGGCATCTACATAAAAGTACCAGTTTCCACCAAAGGCAACTTCTCCCTTAACCTCTCCATAACCCGGAACATTAATAGATATATGGTCTTTATATAAAAATGCCGGTATATTTAGAAGGGAGACATCTTCTACTTTGCCATCTACAATTTTTGCCTTTGCTTGAATCAATCCTGCCGGTGTTTCCAATGTAACTTTTGCTGAAGGCTCCTCCAAAGGAACCATACCTGTTTCAATGAGTACGGTGGTTACCCCTATAGTCCCATGACCACACATGTCATCATAACCTACATTACTAAAGAAGATTACGCCGAAATCAGCATCTTTGTTAGCTGGTTCTGTCAAGATCGCACCATACATGCCAGAATGACCCCTCGGTTCACTACAAAGAAAGGTACGAATATAATCCATTTTGTTTCTTAGATAGTCTCTTTTTTCAGCCACTGAGTCCCCTTGTATTTTGGGCAGACCACCCACCACAACTCTAGTTGGATGTCCTGCTGTATGGGAGCCTATTGTAAAAATTGAATTTGAAAATCTTGCACTCATAGCCCCTCTAATACCTTGGTTTTTATTTTGTTTTAATTACCCTTTTTAATATTTCCTCATCGAGTTCAACTCCTAATCCAGGATCTTTTGGTAGTATTGCCCGGCCATTCTTTATCTCTATACCTCCCCTGAAGGGATTAGCATCAAACCACAAATGTCCCTCTGCGTCTACTGGATAAGGATCTCTTATAGTCGCAGCTAAATGACAGTTGGCAGTATCTCCCAGTTTGGTAAAAGGCATTGTGTCTACGCTTATACCTATAGACGCTGCCTCAGCAATGCTTATGACTTTGCGAGCTGGCCAAAAACCTCCTACACGGTTTAATTTCAAAACAATTCTATCCGCGGCGTCATGTTTAGCTACTTGGAACATTGCTTCGGGTGAGAGCACTGATTCATCCAGGATAATGGGAACCTTAAGGGACCTACGAAGATAACTATGACCAGAAATGTCTAGATAGTGAAGGGGCTGTTCTAAAGAAAGATTTGGATAGTACTTATTCTGAAGTAGTTCCTCAACCATATTGACTGCTATTTTGGCGTTGCTCCAACTTTGATTTGCATCGGCATCAACATAGATATCTGGCGGTACAGCTTCTAGGGCGGCAATAAGCTTATCCTTCTCTTTTCTTAAGTTCTGGATGTTCCATCCCTTGGTGAGAAGAATATCCCCCACTTTTATTTTTAAACCACGGAATCCTTTCCTGACACTTTCTTTACACGCCTTGGCTTTCTCTTCTGGAGTATCTTCATACAAGTTAGTTAACATTTCAAATTCGGTGCGATATGCACCTCCCAGGACTTCATATACTGGGCGGTTTTGCGCCTT
>JBHIAL010000017.1:0-11858 GCA_046758525.1 bacterium | reverse complement strand
TGTGAAGCCTACATGTCAACATTGGGCCGTATCAAATCTCTCAACTAGGTAATCCAACTAAGAGGATCTATTCCATACATCCATTAATTGTTGACAAAATCTGTAGGTTATTATATTTATTAGGAGTGGCTCATCAAAGATAAATTTTGGCCTAGAAGGATTTCCCAAATTTACCAGAAGGTCAAGGTAGCAAAACATCAAGGAGGGGATTCGGGACTTCGAACTGGGAAAAATGAGACCCAGATGCTAATCCTTTTTATATAAAAAGTAAAAGAGGAAGGGATGTTCCAATACAATCAAAAGGTGATGGATCACTTCATGAATCCCCGCAATGTAGGTGAAATCACTGATGCGGACGGGGAAGGTACGGTGGGGAATCCTGTGTGTGGGGATCTGATGACCTTTTATATTAAAGTCAATGATGATCGTGTCAGCGATGTAAAGTTCAAAACCTTTGGTTGTGGTGCAGCCATTGCCGTCTCCAGTATCGTCAGTGAAATGGCCAAGGGAAAGACCCTGGATGAGGTTATGAAAATCACCAACAAGACGGT
Source organism: bacterium (assembly GCA_046758525.1). Classification (GTDB taxonomy): domain Bacteria; phylum Aerophobota; class Aerophobia; order Aerophobales; family AE-B3A; genus AE-B3B. The sequence goes on along the minus strand of JBHIAL010000017.1, from coordinate 11,307 downwards.
GGCCAAAGAGTTGGGAGGTCTTCCCAAGAATAAACTACACTGTTCCAATCTGGGAGCAGATGCTCTCCACAAGGCCATCGAGAACTATCGAAAAAGGCTAAATAAGCCCCAAAAGCAGAGGAGAAAGCAATGAGACCGCCGTATGGATCAAAAAAGGCTGAAGCAGAGGAGAAACCCTGTATTTGTCCCTATTGTGATGCCAGCCTCTCCAAACCCTTTCCTTTTTGCCAGGCCTGTGGTAAAGAGGTACGATTCTGCAGTCAGTGCGGAAAAGTCCTGCCAGGACAAACCTTTGTTTGCCCCCACTGCGGAGCAAAGCTTAAATAATGGTTCAGGAAGGAAATAAGGCTCGATAGCCAGATTGTCCTTCTCTGCCGTGAAAAAATAACCCATTACTTAAGTGAGCCTCTCTTTTCTTTTTCTCCCCAGTCTGCAATAATTACTGACTTTTGGGCCAGGCTCCACGCGAAATGAGTTCGTATCCTTGACAACTTTTGCCATTAAAATAAAATACAGAGACATAATTCTACTAAGGAGGAAAGCATGTCTATATGGGCAAAATATTCAGATGGTGTTGAGGTGGGGGAGAATGTCTTGAGGGTAGCAGCAAAATATGCTCCAGATGGAACTATGGATGTGTTTGCATCTGATCAACATAATTCCTATCTTAAGCTAACAACCGCCTATCTGAAACACATTGGTCAGAAAAGGCCGGCTACTGACGACGATGTAAGAGAAGTATGCCGAAGATTTGCTCGCGGCCTGGGCGGTATTTCGACTGCTGCTCTTTTTAATCGACTTGCTTTCGAAAGCCCCGGTTTTCGAGAGCTTCTCGGTAAAAATGTCCTGCTCATCGGAAGACTGGAAGATACCAATCCTATCTCAGTCGACGGCGGGAAAGGGCAACTTGCCCGGCTTTCGATTGATCCGGAGGCTTGCGTTGACAAGGTTGACGCCTTTAAGACTTTGATAAAACTTGATCCTGAGCATAAAGAAAGCTGGGAAAGGAATCTTGATTGGTTAAAGGATATCTTTCAGAGATCTCAAAAACTGGGTAAGCCTCTCTATAACGAAGTCCTAATGTTTCAAAGACCGGGTGAGTCTAAGGTGGAGATGGCGAAAAGACTCCCTGAGGGACTGATAAAAATTGCTGAAGCGTTTGGTCCCTACGGTCATTTCTACAAAACCCAGGTTCCTGTTCTCTGGGTCGAAGAAAATGGTAAGATTACCAAAATCAGTAGCCCGAAAACAATCAGGGCAACGGCTGAAGCGATGGCCCGGGCTGTTGATAGACCAATGCTTCTCTTAAGTGCAGCAGTTGACTTTGAGCAATATGCAGCCCAGTACGCGATAGTGTCCGATCTCTTCGCTGGACCCATGTGTGGCCGCGCTTATTTCAAAGAGGCCTTTACAGCCGAGGCCACGAAAGATTGGGACAGTTTGGAAACTTCTTTTCGGAAGATTGCTTTATCCAGAATTCAACAGATCAAAAATCTGGCCCGAATAGTGAGTAAGCCGTGGTGGCACAAGTTTTCTTGGATGTCCGATGAGGCTAAGGCATTGATAAATATGGATGCTAAGCCAACGACTTCGGACACCTAGCTCTTCTACGTCCTTTGCTTCCCTGGCCACCAGGTACTCTCTCGCCGGCTCTTACTATGAGTAATTAATGAGAGCTCTCTCCAATAGGCCGTCCCCTTGATTGTCTTGTTACTTCTGGTATCTTATTCGGTGGGAATTTGAATGATGACCATCAATTTTCTATCTGTCAGGAATTTTACTTATCCTGGTGGCCGTCACATTAGGATTTTAAAATGATATATGAAGATCGTGTTCCACCTGAAGAGGAACTAAAAGCCAAAAAAACGGTGGGGAAGAGTTTTGATCCCTCGGTTATCGATCGTTCTATCCTCAAGACCATTTCCTATGAATATCCTTACCGACCTATTCAGATGGAGCATGCTACAGAGGAATTTACCTGCCTCTGTCCTTTCTCTGAGCTTCCCGACCAGGCTACCATCACTATTAAATATGTGCCCAACAAATTATGTATAGAACTGAAGTCTTTGAAGTACTATTTTTACTCCTTTCGACAGGTCAGGATATTCCATGAACATGTAGTGAACAAAATCCTGGAGGATTTGGTAGCTGTTCTGGATCCGATAGAGATGTGTGTAGTGGCAAAGTTTGCTGTAAGGGGAGGTATAGCCAGCACAGCTACTGCCTCTTATAAGAAGAAAGAGGGAGGGTAGACTATGCGGGAATGCAGCATAGGGGAAAACAAAAAAAAATGTAATTGCACTTATGAGCCTTGCGATAGAAAGGGAATCTGCTGTGAGTGTATGACCTATCATTGGAGATCGGGAGAACTACCGGCCTGTTTTTTTCCCGATGATATAGAGAGAACCTATGACCGCTCCATCGAAAGATTTATCAGAACCTTTAAAGAAAGGGGACAGTGGTGATCAAAGGTAAACTGTCATAGGAAGATGATGGCCAGTTTTTTAAATTAGTGAACCACAGGAAGAACAAAGATGATATCAATAGTTTCAACGGGCAGGGGGGGATCTGGGAAAACCAGTTTTATTGCACTATTAGCTAAATATTTGAGACCCAAAAATTCCTTGCTTCTGGTTGATGCAGATCCGGATGAGAATCTAGCTGAAATGATTGGCGTTAATTTAGAAAAAGAGAAGATAAAAACAATATCGAGTGTGCTCTTTGATATTCAGAAAGGAGAGGCCCCCGAAGAACTAAAATCTTTACCTCGCCCAAATCAAATTGAGTATCTGTTTCATACCTGTTTATACGAAGGTACCGGCTTTGACCTGTTTTCCCTGGGAACGAAATGGACGGAAGGATGTTACTGCCAACCAGGCAACATTTTAAAGTCGATTATTCCTAAACTATCAAAAAATTACGATTATACACTCATTGATTCTCCGGCCGGATTGGAACATCTGAACAGGAAAGTAATGTCCGAGGTGAATGACATATTTGCCATCATTGATCCATCAAGGAAATCTTTCCATAACATAAAAAGAGCCTGCAGGATTGCAGAGGAAATCGGAATAAAATATGACAATTTTTATGTTGTTGCTAATTATAAGTTTTCTCAGGATATGGGGAGATTGATTGAAAAAAGGACGGGGTTAAGATATCTGGGAAAAATAAACTATGATAAAAGCCTCGAAGAATATACTTTCAATGGAAAATCCTTGCTTGATCTACCTGAAGACTCTCCAGCATTTGTCTCAGTAAAAAAAATCATGGAGAAGATAGATCAACAAAAGAAAGAGATATAAGATGAGTCAGATATTCGGACCGGTACCTTCTAGAAGACTGGGTTTTTCCTTAGGGGTAGATACAATTCCCTTTAAGACCTGTAGCCTTGACTGTATCTATTGTCAACTGGGAAGGACAACTAATAAGACCACCGAAAGAAAGGAGTATATAGCTACCGATGATATCTTAAGGGAGATAGAAGAGGTCCTTCGAGAAGGGAAAAGGATCGATTATATTACCTTCTCTGGTTCCGGGGAACCCACCTTAAATTCTGAGATCAGAAGGATGATTAGCCAGATTAAGAAACTAACCTCCATTGCTTTAGCCATATTGACCAATGGGACTCTACTCTACCAACCGGGGATGCGAGAAGACTTGATGGGGGTAGATTTAGTGATTCCCTCTTTGGATGCGGTGACTCAAGAAATCTTCGAGATGGTAAACCGCCCTCATCCCTCATTAAAGATTGACGAGATCATCACCGGGATAGATGCTTTTTCTCGAGAGTTTAATGGTAGGGTCTGGTTAGAGATTATGGTAGTTAAGGGAATAAATGACTCTCTAGATGAAATAGAAAAGACAGCACAGGTAATTAAGGAGATGAATCTGGAAAAGATCCAATTAAATAATGTGGTTCGTCCTCCGACAGAGGAATTTGCGCAGCCTTTAAGTACAGAAGAATTAAAGAATATAAAGAGGGTTTTAGGAGAGAAGTGTGAGATCATTGCCGAATTTAAAAGACCCATCCAGAAAGCCTATAAAAGAGATGTGGAGAAGACGATATTGAGTATGGTTAAAAGACGGCCTCTCACCCAGGTTGATATCTCCCACTCTCTGGGACTACACCGAAATGAGATAATTAAATACTTAGAGGCTTTAGAGAAAAAGCATCAAATAAGGACTAAAGTACACAGTGGAGAAAGATACTACCACGAGGGATATTCCCGTTGAAAATCCCTATAATCTTGTGGCTTCCTTTTCTTAAATAACATTGAATGACGCAAAGGGCTTGACAATTTCGATTTTTTTAGTATTATAATACCAAAGATGGGAGCGTTTAGTAAAATGGGGGTGAGAGTTCGTATCTTCGACAAGGAATATAACCTTAAAGCTAATGAAGATGAGGAATACCTCAAAACAATAGCTGCTTATGTTGATAACAAGGTTAGGAGGATAGCCTCTTCCATACCCGAAAGAGGGGATGAACAGATAAGTATCCTCGCCTGTCTAAATATCGCTGATGAACTTTATAAGTTAAGGGAAAAAACCAGAAAAGCCAGGGAAAGGGTGCAGCAGCTAATAGAAAAAATCGAGAAAGAAGCTAAATGAACTGGCTAGATGTGATCTGGGTGGCTTTAATAGTTGTATTTGTCATCCGGGGAGCGGTGAGGGGTCTCTTCAAGGAGGGCTTTGGGCTGGTAGGTATTTTCGTCGGCCTCGTAATAGCTATAAATCGCTACGAGGCAGTAGGGAAAATTATAGTCAGTAATTTCCCTAATCTTTCTCTTAAGATAGCAAACCTTTTGAGCTTCGGTTTTATCTTTATAGCAGTGGCTTTACTGGGTGGCGTAGCAGGAATAATTCTTCACAAGGCATCTAAGTATTCCCCTATCAAGGGGGTGGATCAGGGAGGAGGGTTTCTTTTAGGACTGGTAGAGGGATCGTTGATCTGTAGCGTAATCCTGATTTTCTTGGCCATTTCTCCCCTCTCTGATAAGACGACCAAATGGATGAGGGGTTCCACTTTAAGTCCTTATTTAATGAAAGTGGGCCCCTTTGTTTACAATAGTGTGATCTCTGTTACCCCGGGTAAGGCTAAGAAGTTTATGGAAGGATTAGACAGATTTAAGAACCTGGTGCCTCAAGATAAGAAATCAGGAAAAAGCCGCCGATGAGGTAAGGAGGACTCAGTGAAAAGAAAAGCGATGATGGCTATAGTGGGTGGATTGATTTTTTGTTTAACTGTACCTTCCTTGGCCAAAATGAGTGCCCAGGAAGTCATCAATCGCATGCGCCAAGCTTACGAACAACAGATGAGCGAGATTGATGATCTGACTATGGTTACCCAAGGCACCGGGGGAGTAATGGCAATGATGGGTGAATCGATAACTTATCAAAAGCGAGCCAAAATTGCCGGAAAGACCGTGTACAAAACTCGCACCGAGGTTCAGTTCATGGGCAAGCCCTTGGTAACCATATTTGACGGGGTATATGAGTGGTCAGTAGATCCTGTGACCGGCAAAGTAAAGAAGGAGAAAAGAGATTATACTCCTGATTGGACTCGCATATGGGAAGTTTTGGATCTTTCGAAGATGCATTACGCTGGTACAGAGGAGCTTGAGGGGGAGAAGACCCACGTTTTGAAAATGGATGATTTAACCGAAGGAATAATGAAACTGTCGCCCAAACTTCCACAAGCTGGACCTTCACAGGAGAGGGAATGGTCAGGATGGGCAAAGATGTGGATTAATGCTGAAAACTGGGTGTTCATGAGGATGCTCATGGTGGCGACCGGAATCTCTGAGGAAGGGGAAGAGATGACTAACAGAATCACATGGAATTTAGAAGATTATCGCCAAGTGAAGACCATCCTCATCCCTCACAAAGTGACATACAAAATCGATGTGGAGATGCCCGATGCGACCCCGGAGGAGAAAGAGATGATGCAAGCCATGATGGGAGCATTCATGGAGGGAGAGATGATAGTCACCAAGGTAGAAGTTAATACTGGTCTATCCGATGAGCTTTTTGATGGAAGTAAGTTAAAGCCAGGCGAGCCAATGTTTAAAATGCCCCAGATGCCTTCTTTGCCTGAAGGCGTCGAACTTCCTCCGGGGACTGAAATACCCCAGGAGTGAGAAGGGATTTCTCATAGTTGAAATACAAAACAGCTAGGTTCTTTGATAGAATTGCCCAGGAAGATCACGAGGAGCAATATCTCTCTTCCTATGGGAGCAAGAGTAGGAAGAGCAAAGGAAGAAAAAGGAAGGAGAATCCCTGTCCTCTAAGAACAGAGTTTCAAAGAGACCGGGATAGAATCATCCATTCAAAAGCGTTTCGTCGTCTGAAGCATAAGACGCAGGTGTTTATTGCACCTTTTGGTGACCATTATCGCACCCGGCTCACTCACACTTTAGAGGTAAGCCAGATTGCCCGTACCATTTCCCGTGCTCTCAGACTAAACGAAGATTTGACGGAGGCAATTGCTCTGGGTCATGATCTGGGACATACTCCTTTTGGTCACACTGGAGAAGATGCTTTAAATGATGTTCATCCTGGTGGTTTTCGACACAACGAACAAAGTCTCAGGGTGGTGGAGAAGCTGGAAGGGAAAAGAGGGCTAAATTTAACCTGGGAGGTGAGAGACGGCATTCTGAACCATTCCCAGGAGAAGGAAAAGGTACTCAGTCCTAAAAGCGAAACTCATCCCCATACCCTGGAGGCGGAAGTTGTGAAAATAGCCGATCCCTTTGCTTATGTTAATCATGATATAGATGATGCTCTAAGAGCAGGAATAATTGGAGAGAATGACCTACCGAACGAGGCCATAAAGGTTCTGGGAAGTACGAATAGGAAGCGAATAGATACCCTGGTGCAGGATGTCGTTGACCAAAGCCGGGATAGCCCCCATCTTAAAATGAGCCAGAGTGTTCTTAGCGCATTTAACCAGTTAAGAGACTTTATGTACGAGGAGGTTTATACATCGCCAATTTTGGCCCAGGAGGTAAAAAAGGCTTACCGAGTAGTAGCCGATCTTTACAGGTTTTATCTCGACCACGTTGATCTCTTCCCCCCTTCTTTGAAAACCAATATAAAAAGGGAAGGAAGAAGGAGGACAGCGGTCGATTATATCGCGGGGATGACCGACCAGTATGCCCTTGGTCTTTACCGAAGTTATTTCCTTCCGCGAGGATGGGGATAAATGGCAAGTTATATCTCTGATGAACTGATTGATAGAGTTAGCGAACGAGCAGACATTGTAGAAGTAGTCTCGCATTATTTACCCTTAGGAAAAGCAGGAAAAAACTATAAGGCCTTGTGCCCTTTTCATCAGGAGAAAACTCCTTCTTTTATGGTTTCTTCTGAAAAACAGCTATTTCATTGTTTTGGTTGCGGAGCGGGGGGTAACGTCTTTAATTTTGTCATGAAATGGGAGAAAATTTCCTTTCCTGAGGCAGTAAAAATGATAGGGGAAAAAGTGGGAATATCTGTGGCTGCCTTTAACAAAGAAGGGGGGAAAGGTATCTTAAAGGAAGAACTTTATCGCACCAATGAGAAAGTAGCTGACCTTTTCCAGCAAGAGTTAAAGAGGATGGCCTCTGTTAAAAACTATTTGAAACAAAGGGGGTTTACCCCGGAAGTGATCGATAAATTCAGGCTGGGCTGGGCTCCAGCTTCTATCGATTTTCTGAAAATGGCTCGGGCAAAAGGAATTTCGCTGGAGAACCTAAAAAACCTGTCTCTTTTAATTCCCTCTCAAAAAAAGGATGGCTGGTATGCCTGGTTTCGAGAGCGCCTTATTTTCCCTATCTTTACCCCTGAGGGGAAGATATGTGGCTTTGGGGGTCGGATTTTGGATAACTCCTTACCCAAATATCTCAACTCTTCTTCCTCGCTTATTTTCGATAAAGGCCGAATTCTGTATGGTTTGAATTTTAGCAAGGAGGCGATAAGACAGAAAGAGGAAGTAATCCTGGCGGAGGGATATACCGATGTTATGGCCCTCTATCAAAGGGGAATAAGAAACGTAGTAGCCTCTCTGGGAACATCTCTTACTTCTTCCCAGGCAAGACTCATTAAACGCTATACTGATCGTGTTTTTATTGCCTACGATCAAGACAAAGCTGGAATTTCCGCTACGCTCAGAGGTATAGATCTTCTGTTGGAGAACGATTTGGAGATAAGAATTATCTCTATGCCCCGAGGTGTAGATCCAGCCGATTTAGTTACCAAAGAGGGTGAGGGTTCTTTTTTAAAACAAAAAGATGAGGCTCGAGCTTATTTTGATTACAGGTTAGACCTGGAGATCCAAAAAAGGCCTTCTCTAAAACGTGAGGATAAAACAGAGATTATAGGAGAGGTTTTTCCTACATTGGCAAAAGTGAGGAACTCAATAACATATGGAGAGTTACTGAGGAGTCTCTCTCAACGGTTAGATTTAGATGAAGAGATGATCCGCACAGAGTTCAAGAGATTCAAAAGGAAAGAGAGAGGTTTTCTTTCTCGCCCAGAATTTCTTAAAATGGAAGATGGACAGGAAAAAAGAGAAAGAATGCTTCTTCAGCTCATGCTCGATGATGAGGCAGTAGTAAAGTTGGTAGAAGAAAGATGGGATCTGGATAATTTTACCAATCCTGACTACCGCAGAATTGCCAGGGAAATCATTATTTCGTGGAAGAAGGGAAAGGCATCTTTCTCCAGATTAGCAAATCAATTAAGGGAGGAGAATCTCTCTGCCATTATCTCTTCTTTTTCTTTATCTAAGTCCCCTTTTAAGACAGATGATAAAGAGAAATTGGCCCTGGATCTGATTGGTAAATGGCAAAGAAACAAGGTAGAGGAGAGAATCAGTGAATTAATGAAAAACATAAAGGAAAGTCAAAGAAAGGGCAAGGAAGAGAAGATTAATCAATGGTGGGATGAGTTAACCCACTTAAAGAGACAAATCTCGTTGAGGTGAGTTAATGAAGAAAAGGATAAAAAATCTTTTAGCCAAGGGCGAAAGAAATGGTAAATTAACCTATAAGGAGGTGGAGGAGGAAATTCTTGATGATATCTCTACTCCTGAAGAGATTGAGGACGTATTTGAGCTATTTGAGAAAGAAGGGATTGAGATAATTAGCGAGGAGAGGGAAGGGATTGAGAAATCAGACGAATTGGGAATGGATGCCAATGATGGGATTGGAAGATATTTACAAGAAATCGGGAAAACCTCCTTACTCTCTCCCCAAGAAGAAAAAGAATACGGAAAGAAAATAAAAGAAAGCAGAAAGATTCTGCGAGGAAGGCTACTGGAGCTAGCTAATCTGGCGGAAAAAAATCCTTATCTATACGCACTTTCCCGAAGGAAAGGCATTGATAGAGATGTTTTGTGTGGTGCAAAAAAGAAGTCCCGAAAGATGAAAAAATTCGCCAATTTTGTGTTAGAGCTGAACGAAGAGGAAGAAAACAGTTTAAGACCCCCTGAGGATAAAGAAAAACTTTTCAAGTTACGGGAAGAGATTAGGAGAGCTAAGTACTGCTATGAAAAATACCGAGATAAGATGATCAAAGCGAACCTGAGGCTAGTGGTGAGCTTTGCTAAGAGATATACAGGAAGGGGAGTCCCCTTTTTGGATTTAATTCAGGAAGGAAACATCGGTCTTTCCCGGGCTGTGGACAAGTTCGACTATCGACGGGGAAATCGTTTCAGCACTTATGCTAGTTGGTGGATCAGACAGTCTTTATCCAGAGCAATCTCCGATCAGTCCCGTACCATTCGGGTCCCCATTCATATAACCGAACAGATGAAAAAAGTAAACCGTGCATCTCAGGAACTTGAGCAGAAACTGGGGAGGAATCCTACACCGGCAGAGATCGCCAAGAAATGTGCTCTTTCCTTGGAGAAAGTCGAGAGGGTTCAGAGAGTAATTACCAGATCTACCTCCATGGACATGCCCATTGGAGAGGATGAGGACTCTCACTTGATAGAAATTATCGAAAATGAAAAGGCCGGTTGTCCCTTCGAAGAGGTTAATCTTCGTTGCCTCAAAAAGGAGATAGATAAATTAATACAGGAGGTTAAGGACGGTCGAGAACGACAGATTCTGAAGCTTCGTTTTGGTACAGAGGATGGATGGGATTGTACTCTCCAGGAGATAGGTGAAAAATATGGAGTCACCAGGGAGAGAATAAGACAGATTGAGGCAAAGGTTCTCACACAGCTTAGAGAAGTAGCCAGAAAGAGGATGCTGAAGGAATATCTAGACTAAAGTAAGGGCCCATAGCTCAGTCGGCAGAGCAACGGACTCATAATCCAAAGAAGGCAAATTCTAAAAGTAAGTCCAGAAGGGGCAAAGCTAGTTCAGATAAGCCTTGTAGATGATTTCCTATCCTCACCAATTTATATCAATTTATGTGGTTTTGTACTTAACATAGTCACTATTTGGACACCAAGAACCATCTTCTGATTTTCGGACCTAAAGCGAAAGTAAAACTTGCCGATTATACCTATGGTAGAAACAAAAAATGAGGGGAGATTGACAAAAATATTTAATGTGCTAATAATAGTTTTAGTAATCATAATTTCAATAATTAAGATTACAAAAATGGCTTAAGGAGGCACCAGATGCCCACTATACGAAAGCCAAAGAAAAAGATTAGTGCGACTTTGCATGTAATTGAATCTAAAGAGAAAGATCGCTGTATTGCTCATTGCTTAGAGTTTGATTTGGTAGCTGAGGGTGCTACTCGCAAAGAAGCAAGAGATAATTTGGCCGATTTAATTTTCTCCTATCTACACTTTGCAATGGAAAAAGATATAGAGCAGTTTGCTTACCACCCAGCACCTAAAGTATACTGGGATAGATTTAAAGAGATACAGAGAAAGAAAATCCTAAAGCCTCAGTCCATTGACCCTGCGCTTCTTAAAGCCCCCAAGAATCGAATAAAGGATTTTATGAGAGGAGCAAAGACAATCGAAGTACCCAGCCATGCCTGACCCCTCTGGCGATAAACCTCTAAAATACCGAGAACTAAAGAAGAAGCTAAAACGGTTTGGAGTCATAGAAGATAAAAAAAGGGGTAAAGGTAGCGAAAGAATGTTGTACCATCCAGATATCAATGGTAAGCCAGAATGGTATCCCGTAAAATGTCATGGGGAAGGAGATGAATTAAGCAAACACATAGTACGAGCTGTCCGTCAAAGATTCAATATAAAAGTCGAAGAATTTTATTAAAACGTACCGCTTTTCTAAATATTTTCTGCAAAAACTCTCCCACAATACTGGACACTGTCCTTCTCTCAAACCCTCACCAGACAAG
>JBHIAL010000016.1:0-11948 GCA_046758525.1 bacterium | reverse complement strand
AAATACCATGTCATAGTAGTAGCTTCCCCCAGTCCTGAAATTCCTTCATCAGTATTTACTCGAACAACTATTGAAGGAACTCCGGATGCCCAGACAGATGATGACTTATCCTCTTCTCTGTACCCCACCTTCATGGGACGTAAACTTAGGGGAAATTTATCTATGTTTTTTATCTTCATCATTACTACTCCCTTTTTGTCGTTTATTCCTGAGAACTTCTAAGAAACCATCTCAAACTCATTATCCAAAAGCATCCCTTTCACCTTAAGCCCCCAACCCTCACTGTAACAGTTTTTACTCATTAAATCTATTTGCCCGGATAGTTCCTGATCGGCTTTCAGGGCTTCACCACTCACAGAAGAGTCCAAATCAGAAGCAGATTTAGCCGACTCTATAGTATCAAAAGGAGAGTTTTGAGTCAATTTTCCCCTACCCTGGAAATATCCACCTTAAGATAATATGAATAATCCCGACTTTTACCCTTAATAGTATCAGGAAAGGATTGATATTCAGGAGATTTATACGCCTATCGACGGAGGGGAAGAGTCCCGAGATTCTCCTTGACAAATATCGACTATATACTATGGTAATCGATGCAGTGGAGTTAGATCTTTGGAAGGGAAGAGTCAAAATAAGGCCAGAAGGAGGTGAGAGAATAAATATGGCCATCAGCCGGGAAATAAAAGAAGCCTTCCCAAGAGAAAAGTGCTGAAAGATTAATTTCTCGTTTAGGAGCCGTCAGGGAAAAATGAACTATGTCTATAAGTGAAAAAGGCAAGCTAAACAAAGGAGGGGTGTTAAGAAAAACCAGGGAAGACTCGGGTAGTTGAGATGAAAAAGGACCTGGAAACACCCGTTTTCAAATGAAAATTTGAGGAGGCAAAAAATGCGAAGGTTCGTGCATGGGATGGCACTCAGCATCTTGCTGGGTTTTGTTATGGGCGTTGGCCCGCTGGCTGCAGAAGAAAAACCTATTTATATTGGCATCTTGGCTCCCATTACCGGAACTCAGGCTGTGATGTCTGAAGATCTGATAACTGGATCTAGACTTGCGCAAGAGGAAATTAACGCAGCAGGTGGAGTCTTGGGAAGGCCTTTAGAATTAATCATCGAAGACACTGAAACCCGGCCAGCACCAGGGATGGATGCGGCACGAAAATTGGTAGGGGTGGATAGGGTACCAGTCATATCAGGGGGTTTTTCTAGCGGCGTGGCCCTACCAATCGCCAAGTACCTGCAAGAGCGAGGCGTTGTTGGTATCTTCCAGCCACCAACTTCTCCGTTGTTCCGTGAAGTTGGCTCGTACATTTTCCTGACCAACGTATTGGATAACTATAAAGGTAAGGTAATTGCAGAGTTCGCCGTTGAGGATTCGGGTAAAAAGAAATTTGGCTTAATGTTCCCGAACAACGCATTTGGAATAATGCTAATGAAGGAAACCATTAAGAACCTGGAAAGGTTGGGAGCTGAGATAGTCTCTGAAGTGGTTTATGAGTTGAACAAAGTAGACTACAAAGCTGAACTCCAAAGATTGTTTGCCAAGAATCCCGAAGTGGTCATAGGCACCTGGTATGCCAAAGAAGGCTTGGTGACCGTCAAACAAGCGTATGAAATGGGACTGCTAAACGTGGATAAAGTGCCCTGGTATTGCCCTGAAATGACATCCAGTTTTGCGGCAGCTATGGAGGAAATCCCGGAAGTCCTTGAAGGCATAAAAGGGCTTAATCCACTACAACCTGGTTCTCTCTTTATGGAAAAATTCAAAAAGAAGATGGGGCGGGAACCGATAACAGCTTATGCTGCAATGAATTACGATGCCTTGATTATGATCGCAATGGCGATAAACTTCGCCAATTCTGTGGACCCGACGGCTATTCGAGATGCACTACCTAAAATTGATGATTGGTACCAAGGACAATCTACTGGAGGAGATAAAAGGTTTGACCAGGACGGAATGCAAGGATTCGGAAGATATGAAAAGCTGATTGTGAAAAATGGAAAGAATGTTCCTTATGAAAAATGAAAATAGTGGTGACCGTAGCTAACTCTCTGATGTGTAAGATGATAGCCTAAGGAACACTCGGCCCCACCGATCCCTCCCTGGTCGGTGGGGTCTCGTTTTGTACGTTACATCAGTAACTGCTTTCCATTCTCTCCCAGATGCTCTAGTTGACACTCATCAAAAAGTTGGTGGCTAAAAATATGAACTTTTCTCAAATTCTAGCAAATGGCTTGGTCAGAGGAGCCGAACTGAGCCTGTTAGCTATCGGGCTTACTATGGTTTATGATATTTTGGGATTTGCCAACTTTGCTCATACTGATTATGCCGTTTTGGGCGCCTTTTTGGCTTATTCATTTAATCGGGTCCTTGGTTTAAGCCTGCTCTTTTCGGTAATTCTAGCTGTTCCTGTTACTGGATTAATTGGGATTGGTATCGACAAAGCTATTTTCAAACCCCTGAGAAGAAAGGAAGCCAAATTAGTAATTTCAATGGTATGCTCGCTGGGTATCGCCATAGCCTTAAGGAATATCGTGCGATTAATATGGACCAGCCACACGAAGAGATACGCAATACCGGTACTCAAGCCAATTGAAATACTTGGAGCAAGGCTCACCCTTATCCAGATAGGCATAGTGCTGACGGGGTTCCTTTTCATGATACTTTTTCATTTATTGTTGCATCGAACAAAATTCGGAAAAGTCCTCCGGGCAATTTCTGACAATAAGGTATTGGCCAGTGCTTGTGCCATTGACTCTGAGAAGATGATCCAATGGATGTGGTTTGTAGCATGCGCCTATGGAGTTATAGGAGGGACTATGATTGCGATGGAGCATCTCCTTTATCCCAGATTGGGTTTTGATATCATAATCCCGGTTTTTTGTGCCGCTATATTGGGAGGTATTGGTAATCCATATGGGGCTATGTTGGGAGCACTGATTCTTGCCCTGGCTGAAAATATTATTCTATCCCTTGATTTTGGTTATTTGGTAAGTCTAGGCGGATTATTCAACGTCGGTCCGATTCAAATAAGTACCGGTTACAAACCAGCAATTAGCTTCGTCATCTTAGTAGTTATTTTGCTCTTTAAGCCAACTGGAATCTTAGGAAGGAAATAAGATGCCCATAATCAACTTTCTCATATATCTTCTAACTATGATCGCTATATATAGCCTGCTTGCTATGAGTCTTAACTTTCAAGTTGGTTTTACGGGCTTAATAAATTTTGGTCAAGTTGCCTTCTTCTGTATAGGCGCTTATACGTCATCGCTTTTGGTGACCAAAGCGGGAGCGCCTTTGATATTAGGTTTTCTGGGGGGGATGGCTCTGAGCGGACTGTTCGGTTATATCATTAGTATTCCAACAAAGTCTTTAAAGGCTGATTATTGGGCAATCGCAACTCTTGCTGGTGGAGAGGTGGTGAGGCTAATTGCTCTAAATGAGGGGTGGTTGACAGAAGGTCCTTTTGGAGTTATGAGCATTTCTCAGCCATTAAGATGGCTCTTTTCCAGGGATACTTACCCTCTTTTCTACCTCCTCTTAGTTGTTGCCTGCGCGGCAACAGTTTACTTTGTCTTATCTTTACTAACGAATTCTCCATTTGGAAGGAATCTTAAAGCCATCAGGGATGAGGAAGATCTGTGTTTGAGTTTGGGGAAAAACACTCGGAAATTAAAACTGCAGGCGATGGTTGTAGCCGGAATGGTCGCCGGCCTGGGTGGTGCGCTATTCGCCCACTACATAACCTATATTTCTCCAGAAAACTTCAAACCTATCGAAACTTTTCTTATGTGGGCCATGATTATAGTGGGGGGAAGAGGAAACCATCTGGGTGCTATTGTTGGCGCTGTAGTTATCCAGTTATTTAATGTCTCCACTAGATTTATTGGTGGTTACGTACCGTTAGGCTCCGATTCTATGGCGGCGCTAAGAATGGTCATAATCGGCGTTTTGATCGTCTTGTTTCTCCTGTATGCACCTGATGGCTTGATGAAGGAAAAAAAGAAAGTCTACCATCTAAAAGGTGAGGGTATGGAGTGAACAATTTTATGTTAACCATCAGAAATTTACAAAAGAATTTTGGCAGCCTAAAGGCATTAGATCGAGTATCACTCGAAGTCGAAGGCAATTCTATCGTAGGCCTAATAGGGCCTAACGGTTCGGGGAAGACTACATTATTCAATGTAGTTTCGGGCTTTTATGAAAAGGACGGAGGGGAAGTCTATTTTAAGGGAGAGAGGATAGATGGCCTAACACCGGATGAAATTGCCAAAAAAGGGCTCTGCCGAACTTTCCAAGTGTGTAAAGCTCCTGAGAAATTAACCGTATTAGAAAACATGATGCTCGCAGCAAAAAGTCAGGTGGGAGAGAATCCACTTAGTGCGTTGTTCAGGCGCCCACGGGTCTCTATGTTCGAAAAAGCTAATTTAGATAGGGCCATGGATCTGCTTGAAGTGTTACAACTTGTCGATTTAAAAAACGAATACGCTGGTAATCTATCCGGTGGACAAAAAAAGCTTCTCTCGCTGGGAAGGGTTTTTATGTTGGATCCTGATCTAGTACTACTGGATGAACCTACTGCCGGGGTGAATCTCACTTTGACCGCGGAATTACTGAAGGTGACAAGAGAACTCCAAAAAAAAGAGGGTAAAACTTTCTTCATAATCGAGCATAGCATGAAGGTCATCAGTGACATTTGTGATAAGGTTTTCGTATTGAACTTTGGGAAAAAAATGGCTGAAGGAACACCAGAGGAGATTCGACAGGATGAACAGGTACTAAAAGCCTATTTAAGTGGCGCTTGAGGAAGTCTGTTTCGGGAGGTTCAAGCAGGATGCCTTTATTAAAGGTATGTAGTATAGTTTCAGGCTATGGACGTACGGAGGTTCTACACGGTGTTTCCATGTACGTTGATCAAGATGAGATTGTGACAATCATTGGACCTAATGGAGCTGGAAAAACCACGTTATTCAAAACAATAATGGGATATCTGATACCCAGTGCCGGAAACATTCTATTTCTGGAAGAAGAGGTGACCAAACTAAAGCCGAATAAAAAAGTGGAAAGAGGCATGGCCTATGTTCCACAACTTGAAAATGTTTTTCTATCCCTTACAGTTCAAGAGAATTTGGAAATGGGAGGTTACTCCAAAGATAACAAAAAGGTAAGAGAAGGAATGGAGAACGCATACGATACTTTTCCCGTATTGAAAGAGAAGAGAAATAAAAGAGCACGTACGCTCAGTGGTGGACAGAGGCAAATATTGGGCATGGCTAGGGCACTCATGACTGAACCAAGTCTCATCTTGCTTGATGAGCCATCAGCTGGACTCGCTCCAAGAGCAGCGGAAGCAGTATTTAATCAGGTTAAGAGGATGCATAAAGGAGGGGTCGGAATCATAATTATTGAACAAGATGCTTATAGATCCTTAAGTATATCTGATAGAGGATATGTTTTGGCTATGGGCCGAAACGAATTCGACGACTCGGCTGACAAGATCCTGAGCAATGACCAAATAAGAGAAGCTTATTTAGGCGGCTAGTTTTCGGTAAGATCTTGGTCGTCGAGCCCGGCGGTACGACAAAGGTCAGGACAGGCGAACGAGCTGTAGAGAGATAAGCTTGCCGTATAGGAATTTCAATAATTTCTCTGAGTTGTTATCAAGTAGACCTCGGCAGACAAAATATCAGAAAAAAGGGGGGAGCAGGCCCGACTTGCTCGAGCGAAGCGAGAGTCGGCTTTGCCGATTGGGCCGTTGAGGGGGGATATTTCCCCTCTCAATATGTTCTCTTCCTTTAATAATGGCTCAGCAAGGGAGGGGGAATGAACTTCAGGAAGATGTTAACAACAGTTGATGCGCACACGGAGGGAAATCCGGAACGGGTGGTTATCGGCGGGGTACCACCTACCCCCGGCAAAACTATGCTGGAGAAAGTGAAGTATGTGCGCAATAACTGGGATTATCTCCGTACGTTGCTAGTACATGAGCCCCGAGGACATAGCAATATGTATGCTTCCCTCCTTGTTCCACCTACCGTGGACGGAGCAGACTTTGGGGTGATGTATCTAGAGCCAGGTGGCTATGCGACAATGTGCGGCCATGGAACGATTGCGATCTGTACTGTTTTGGTAGAGACAGGCATGATCGAAGCCCGGGAGCCTGAAACCGAGATCGTCCTCGATACCCCCGCAGGACTCGTGCGGGCCAAGGTGGCCGTGAAGGATGGGAGGGCCGAATCAGCCACCATCCGGAACGTTCCGTCCTTCCTCTACAAGGCGGGCGTAGAAGTTGATGTTCCGGATGTTGAAAGGGTGAAGATAGATATTGCTTACGGAGGTAACTTTTACGCTATTTTGCCGGCAGAAAGTGTGGGGCTGGAGATAACACCCGAGCATGCGGATGAACTCATATCGTGGGGGACAAAGATCTGGAGGGCGGTTAACGAACAGGTAGAGATCCACCATCCTGAAGAACCAGAGATAGATTGTGTGAACTATGTAGAGTTTTCCGCTCCAGCCACTCATCCAAAGGCAACGATGAAGAACGTGGTGGTGGTGCCCCCAGGGGGTATAGATCGGTCTCCGTGCGGAACGGGGACAAGTGCGAAGATGGCTATGCTTTACGCAAGAGGGGAGCTTGGCCTGAATGAGGAGTTCGTTCACGAAAGCATTATAGGAAGCCTGTTTTATGGCGAGCTCGTCGAGGAGACGATGATAGGGAAGTATCCGGCTGTAGTTCCAACCATTAGAGGTAGCGCCTATATCATGGGGATCCACCAATTTGTGGTTGACCCCAGGGACCCGTTCCCTGTCGGCTTTTTCCTGGGAAAGAAAGAGAAGCTATACGGCTTTGGATTTAAGTCTTAGAAGGATGAATCATCTCACTACTTATATCCGTAAGTAGACTAACTACTCCCAGAAGGATGACATTAAGACTTATTCCCTGGAGCAATCTTTTTCTTTTTAACTTCAACTTTCAGAAAATGGGGGTGGGTTTATTTTTTGACTTGAGCCTAGCTCCTTGAAACTTAAAAAGATAAGGTAAGAAGCCCAGTCCCCCATAGTAGATAATTAAAAGAATTGGTGAAAAGGATCCCACCCCTGGACAGAATAAATTGGAGATTGGTCTCGATTGAGAAAAAGAGAAAAAGCTAACCAGCCGTAAAAGGCTGGTAAGGGCTAACCAATTGGCATTGGCAATTATCTGGGCTCCTCCCAGGGTTATCGACCCCAGTGCCAGGCTAAAAAATCCCAGAGCCAGGATAATTGTGACCAGAGGAGCAATAAGGAGATTGGTTAGAAGACCAATAAGAGGAATTTGATGAAAATAAAAGGCCAGTAGAGGAAGAACAGAAAGTTGTGCCGCTAAGGAAATAGCTAAAGGTCTTCTTAACCAGAGTGGTAGTCCTTCCAATCTTTTTTCTAGATAAGGGGTAAGATAGATTATCCCTCCCACCGCGATAAAGGAGAGCTGAAAACTGGCGGTGAAGAGAGAAAGGGGACTGAGAATGAGAATGAAAAGAGCAGCAAGACCGAGGATCACCAGAGGGGAGATGTCTCTGTTGATCAAAAGACAGGCCAGTCCTACCCCTGCCATTAAAGTTGCCCTGAGCACCGGAGGCCGAAGGCCCGTGAGAACCGCATAATATGCCAGGATAGGTACAACTAAAAGAGAGGTCAATTTAAAGGAAAGGCCCAAAGTCCTGAAAAAAACAAAAAGGATCAACAAGATCAACCCTACATGTAGACCACTTACCACTAAGATATGGCCTGTACCTGTTTTAAGGAACTTATTTTTGACCTCGAGGGGAAGCGAATCTTTATCTCCCAACATAATAGCCTTAAGCACCGACGAAGAAGGCTGAGGTAAGGTATGCTCAATTAATCTCACCATCCAGTCTCGGCTCCTATAGGCCCACTTCACTAAAGGATTTCCCCGACCTCTTTTTATCAACTCTACTTTTCCGGTAGAGAGCTCAACCCAGATTCCCTGATAGGATAAATATTTTTGCCAGTTAAACCCTCCTTCTTCTTTTTCTCCTTTGGGTAAAGTTAGCTTTCCCTTAACCTCAACCTCATCCCCATAATCATAATTTTGTAGAGGAAGATAGCTTATCACCCGGACCTTTCCTTTTACTTCTTTTTCCATTTCCACTAAGCCATCCCCTTTCTCCCTACCTATCTTCTGGGATCTATTTTCTTTTTCAGAAGCTATTTTCTCTACCTCCATTATAAACTGTAAAGTTTTTCCCTTCAGCTTGGGGCGATTAATCACTTTTCCGGTTATGTACAATGCCTCTTTAGAAGGGGTAAAATTAACAATATGGGAAGGAGAATGAGGAAAATAAAGATAGCTAAAATAGAGGCTGCCTGCCAAAATGCTGAGAGAAAACAAAAGATACCCTACCAATCGTTTTCTTCCCTTAAGGTAAAAAATAACCGATAAGCTGAAGAGTAAGAGAAAAGTTAAGTAGAGGGAAAGAAAAGGCAGGGAAAGATACCTTCCTAAGACTATTCCTGCTATGAAGAAAAGGGTAAGTCCAACAATGGGTTTATTCATTACGAGCCAGAGGAAATTATACCGGAGAAGAACTGCAAAAAATTCAATTCAGACTATGTCTTTGGCGACTTAGTCGCTACCGACAAGATATTGAAAGCTATCCTCTAGACTAATCCTCCTTCTCCAGAGAAATTTTCCCCTTAATTTTCTCTAGCTTTAATTTACCAATTCCGGGAACTTTCTCTAGTTCAGATAATTCCTGAAACGGTCCCTTCTTTTCCCGATATTCCACAATTCTTTGAGCTAAGATCTGGCCAATGCCGGGAAGGTAGGTAAGTTGATGCGGAGAGGCTCGGTTAATATCGATCTTCTCTCCCGGAATCCAGATTTCGTCCTCATCCTTTAGGCGAGAACCTAAATTAAGTCTGCTTAGATCTGCCTGCGGAAGAGCTCCTCCTGCTTTCTTTACCGCCTCAATGACCAGGCTTCCTTCAGACAAACTATACCAGCCTGGCTGCCTTACTGCTCCGCCTATTTTTACTTTAACCAAATTGTTAGAGGTAGGTAAAGAAAGATTTTGAGTCCGAGGAATACCTCCCAGGAGTTTTATCCCCATTCCTACCAAAAACGCCCCTAATAAGAAAATGAGAACCGTTTGCTCTTCTCGTGTAAGGTTCCACATATGAGGCGTCCCTCGTCTAAATTAGCCTTGGGTGGTAACAAAATTGATAATCTTGCCAGGGACAAATACGGCTTTCTTGATTTCTTTTTCCTCCAGGTATTTCCTGATTTTCTCTATTTTTCGCGCCTCCACTACTGCTTTCTCCTCAGGAGTGTCTTTAGCTAGGAGCAAGGTTCCTCGTAGCTTACCATTCACCTGAACCGCTATCCTCACCAATCTATCCTCAACCAGGGAAGGATCATATAGGGGCCATTTTTCTTTGAAGATACTTTGGGAATGGTCTAACCTTTCCCAGAGTTCCTCGCAAAAATGAGGGGCAAATGGAGCCAGCAGTATAAGGAAAGTCTCAATGGTTTTTTTGTCTACTCCTCTGGCAAGTATTTCAGGCCTGTTAAGAAAATTGACAAACTCCATAAAGCTACTTACCGCTGTATTAAACTTGAAAGCCTCTATCCTCTCGGTGACATCCCGAATAAGAAGATGAAGGCGTATCTTAATTTCCCTGTCTTCCGGGCCGGGTTTTGCTTCCCATTTCGATATGAGATCCCAGGTTTTCTTCAGGAAGCGAAAGACCCCTTCGATTCCCTGATCCTGCCATTCACAATCTAGTTCAGCCGGTCCGATGAAAAGCTCATACATTCTCACCGTGTCTATGCCATATTTTTCTATTAACTCATCAGGATTGACCACATTTCCTTTAGATTTGGACATTTTTTCCACTTTACCGGTTCGCTCGCTCCTCTTACAGACCATCCCCTGGTTGAACAGGCGCTGAAAAGGCTCATCGAAATCAATATATCCCTGATCATAGAGAACCTTGGTGAAAAAACGGGAATAGAGAAGGTGAAGAATGGCGTGCTCAATTCCTCCCACGTACATGTTCACGGGAAGCCAGTAATTCGCCGTCTCCTTCTTGAAGCAGGCTTCTTCTAAGTGGGCATCAGGGTAGCGCAGAAAATACCAGGAGGAGCCGGCCCACTGAGGCATGGTGTCCGTTTCCCTTTTTGCCGGAGAGCTACAGGCAGGACAGGTGGTATTGACAAACTCCGGTATGTTCTCCAGGGGTGATTTCCCCGTGCCGCTGGGCTGGTACTTTTCTACCTGGGGAAGCTCTACTGGAAGATCCTTCTCAGGAACAGGAACCTCTCCGCACTGTTCGCAGTAAATAATGGGGATGGGCTCTCCCCAATATCTTTGCCGGGAGAAAACCCAATCGCGAAGTTTGTAACTCACAGCCCTTTTACCTAAATTCCTCTGACTGAGCCACTCAGTGATTTTTTTCCTTGCTTCCCCCGAAGAGAGTCCGTTAAATGACCCAGAGTTAATGAGCTCTCCTTCTTCAAGGTATGCTTCCTTCAGGGTGCCATCCTTCTTTCTTTGGGCTCTTGGACTGTATATTACCTCCCTGATGGGAAGATGAAATTTGGTAGCAAATTCAAAATCTCGGGTATCGTGGGCAGGAACAGCCATAATGGCTCCAGTACCGTAGGCTAGAAGAACATAATCCGAAATCCAGATAGGGATCTTCTCACTATTGACCGGGTTGATGGCATAGGCTCCCGCAAAGACCCCGGTCTTTTGTTTGACTTGAGCTAACCTCTCCACGTCAGTAGCTCTTTCGGATCGTTTTATGTAATTTTGCACCTCTTTCTTTTCATAGGGGGAGGTTATTTTTTCAACGAGCTCGTGCTCAGGAGCCAGAACCATATAGGTGGCCCCGAATAAAGTGTCAGGACGGGTGGTAAAAACAGGAATGTCAAACTCTTCTTCATCCTTAGCTGAGACAGCTTTGAAGATAACCTCTGCACCTTCACTGTAACCTATCCAGTTGGTCTGCATGGTCTTTACCTTTTCCGGCCAGTCGACTTTGTCTAAATCACGGAGCAGCCGGTCGGCATACTTGGTTATCCTCAGCATCCATTGCATAAGATTCTTCTTGGTTACCGGGGTCTCGCAGCGCTCACATCTTCCATTCACTACCTCCTCGTTGGCCAGTCCTGTTTTGCAACTGGGGCACCAGTTGATAGGTACCAGTTTTCGGTAAGCCAGGCCCTTTTTGTACATTTTGAGAAAGATCCATTGGGTCCACTTGTAATACTCGGGGCTGCTGGTGTTGATCTCCCGGGACCAATCATACATGGCGTCTATTTGCTCAAGTTGCCTTTTCATATTTTGGATGTTCTTCTCCGTGTTTGTTCTTGGGTGTATCCCTCTTTTGATGGCATCGTTCTCTGCGGGCAGGCCGAAAGAATCCCATCCCATAGGATGCAGGACATTGTAGCCCTGGAGTTTCTTATAACGAGCCCAAACGTCGGAAAGAACGTAACCTCTCAGATGGCCCACGTGCAGGCCAGAACCTGAAGGATAGGGGAACATATCCAGACAATAATACTTGGGTTTTTCACTGCGCTGAAGAGTTTTATGAGCCCCTGTTTTTTCCCAGATCCTGTGCCATTTGGGTTCGATTTTTTGAGGCTGGTAGGAGCTAGGCAATCTGAACCTCCTGTTTTTGATGTTCTCTGTGTTTTTCTCCAGGTCAAATTTTTCACTAATGTATTAAAAATAAGGGAAAAGTCAACCAAGGCTTGTTTTCTTGTGTTGGATTTGAGAGGGTGGGAAGGCACACTAGTGATTGGAGCCGACGATAGGATTTGAACCTACAACCTGCTGATTACGAATCAGCTGCTCTGCCATTGAGCTACGTCGGCCTGGTGCCGAGGGGCAGAATCGAACTGCCGACACCTGGATTTTCAGTCCAGTGCTCTACC
>JBHIAL010000015.1:0-12080 GCA_046758525.1 bacterium | reverse complement strand
TAAACAGATTAGATGAGGTAATTGTCTTCCATGCTTTAACTAAAGATGAGATTAAGAAGATAGTCGATTTAATGTTGGCCGAAGAGAAGAAATTATTAAAGGAAAAGGAGGTAAACTTAGAGGTTACCGGAGAGGCAAGGGACTTTATCGCTGGGGAGGGATATGATCCCGATTTTGGGGCAAGACCCTTGCGTCGAGCCATCCAGAGGCTAATTGAAAATCCCCTCTCTGAGGAAATCCTGCAGGGTAGGTTTAAAACAGGAGATACCATTGTGGTAGGAATAAAGAAGGGGAAGATTACCTTTGATAAGAAAGAGAAAAATAAGATCAGGGTTAAAGGTTAAATCTGCTAAAACAAATTTCCAGTTCTATACCTCCGGTTTGGGGAAGAAGCTTAAGGTTGCCCTTTGCTCGGTGTTTTCCAACGTTGCTGCTAAGTTCAGGTATAGGAATTGGGCTTCGCCGATTCCTTCGGAATGCAATAATTCTCTGAATTGTTATCAAGTAAACCTCGGCAGACGAGATATCAGAAAAAAGGGGGGAGCAGGCCCGACTTGCTCGAGTGAAGCGAGAGTCGGCTTTGCCGATCGGGCCGTTGAGGGGGGATATTTCCCCTCTCAATATGTTCATCCTTATATCTTTATAGCGTGGCTCTTATGGGTGACATATAAGTTTAGAGAAGAACTAAAAGTTTGGAAACGTATGGACCCGCCTTCATCGCAGCTGCTTTATGGAAACACCTTCCCAGACAGCAAAAAGAAAGGGATGTTTTCTGAAACTAGGAATTATACAACCGTTGTTACTGAGTGGAAGAAAGGCTAGTAGATGAAAAATGCTGTGTGCCCCCTCTATGGCAAAAAAGAGGGGGTTTTTCTTAGGAAGGCTGGCGAAACCTTAATTTTAGCTGGTTTATTGGCGATTTTCTTCTTATCAGGATCGATGGCTCAAACCTCTCCCATCATCCGGGAAATTCAGATTCAAGGAAACGAGTGGGTCAAGACTGAGAGAATAAAAGAGGTCATAAAAAGTAGAATAGGCGAGCCCTTATCGGAGGAGATCATAAGGCAGGATTTGCAGGCAATATATGAGATGGGTTTTTTTTCAAGCCTTAAGGCCTTAAAGGAAGAAGTAACTGATGGAGTAAAGCTCATCTTCCAGGTTAAGGAAAATGAAGAAATTGTCGAGATTGAAATTAAAGGGGTCGGTAGAAGAGAGAAAAATAAGATAAAGAACCTGACTACTTTTAAGGAAGGAGAGTTATGGAATTTTAAAAAGATAAAGGAAACTCGTGATAAGATCTTGGCATTTTATAACAAGAAAGGCTATTTTTCTACTTCCGTGGATCTGTTTCAAATCGGATTAGAGAAAAATAGGTGTAAGGCTATTCTCAGCGTCAAAAAAGGCACGAGAACCAGAGTAAGGGAGGTAGAAATCGAGGGTAACACTTTTCTTGCCGATACGGAGATAAGAAGTTCTATGAAGACAAGATTCCGCCACTTTTTCGACTCCAAGACCTTAAACGAAGATCTAGAAAAAATTGTCGATCTTTATCAGAACAGCGGGTATTACTTTGCTTATTTTAACTCGCCAAGGCTAGAGTTTTTTACCGAAGGAAAAACTCGCTGGGTCAGGGTCTTTCTGGAAATAGTGGAGGGTAAAGAATTCTCCGTTTCAGAAGTTGAGATAAAGGGAAACCGGATCTTATCTACTTCTAAAATCCTATCTCAACTACGACCAGGCAAAGGAGAAATCTTTGTGCCAGCTTATCTTGAAGAGAGTTTGGAGAACCTTCGAGATAAATATGGAGAGAAAGGTTACATATATGCGCACCTTAAGCCAAATCTGGAATTTGATAGGCAGAGGGGTAAGGTAAAGATTTTGCTTCAGATAGAGGAGGGGTCGCTAGCGAAAACAGGAAAAATCAGAATAGAGGGAAACACTTTTACCAAAGAAAGAGTTTTCAAACACACCCTTCTTCTTAAAGAAGGGGATATTCTTGACTCGCATGAGCTCAGAGAAGGATGGCGCAGACTTTATAATCTAGGTTTTTTTGAGAAGGTAGAAATCGAGCCTCTCTTTATCTCCCCCTCAACAGTAGATTTGTTAGTCAAAGTCAAGGAGGCTGAGCAGAGAGGACAGATTCTTTTAGGGGCAGGGTATAGTTCCGTTTACGGCCTGGAAGGACATATTCAGCTGTCTAAGGATAATCTGGGAGGAGTGGGAAAAAAGATTGAACTGGACTGGAAATTTGGAGAAAAGAGAAACGACTATGATATTGGTTATATAGATAGGTGGTGGAGGGATAGTGCTCTGAGACTGGAGTTCAACCTCTACAACTTACTCTACAAGTATTACGAAGATGAAGGGGCTTACCAAAAGGAGAGGTTAGGAGGAAAGATAGGGTTGGGATGGCCTATCTGGAAAAATATGGAGACCACGATTCGATTAAGAAATGAAGAGGTAACAATTAGCCAGATAGAGGGAAAACCTTTTCCCGAAGATCTTGAGTTAGAAATAGGCTCAAAAATCGAGCGTAGCCTGGAACTCATGCTGGATAGAAATACCAGAGTTAGAGATGAGGCCTTCAACCCCTACCAGGGGTCCTATAGTTATTTTTCGGTGGAAAAAAATGGAGGATTTTTGGGAGGAGATCTTGAGTTTACCAAGTATAAGGCGGAATGGCGAGGATATCTGAGGAAAGGTGAATTTTGGAAATCACCCATACTTGCCTATCGTCTGGGAGGAAGATTGGGAGAGGATCTTCCCTTTTACGAGCAGTTTTACCTGGGAGGTCTGGAGACCCTGCGGGGCTACGAAGAAAACGAATTCAGGGGGGATAAAGCAGTCCTGGGGAGTTTAGAGTTAAGGGTTCCCCTCACCAAAGAGCTCTTAGGCTCTTTATTTGTAGATACAGGAAAAGCATGGGGTGAAGGTTCGTCAATGGAAGATTTTAAGGTAGGCTGGGGATTTGGGATAAGGTTCAAGACTCCCATAGGGCTTATCCGGTTAAATTATGGGGTAGGGGAAAAAGAAGGAAGATTCTATTTTGGTATGGGTGAGGGTTTTTAGAGGGAAATGGAAAGATTAAGTGTGCTTGATTTAGGATTAAAAGACTATCAACAATCCTGGGTTTTCCAGGAAAGGTTGGTGGAAAGAAGAATTTACGGTCAAATAGAAGATAGTTTAATTCTAGTGGAACATTTACCCGTGATTACTCTGGGCCGACAGGGAAAAGAGGAGGACATTCTGGCATCACCGGAGTTTCTTCACCAGAAAAAAATCTCCCTTTTCCGTGTAAATAGAGGGGGAAGGGCGACTTTCCACGGGCCAGGCCAACTGGTTGCCTATCCCATACTGGATCTCAGTCTTGACCAAAAGGATATTCACCAGTATATAAGAAATTTGGAAATAGTAGTCATAAAATCCTTGGGTAAACTGGGGATTGAGGGAAGATCTATTCCAGGGTATACCGGGGTGTGGGTAGGAAAAAAGAAAATAGCCAGCATTGGAATAGGGGTGAAAAGGTGGATTACCTATCACGGGCTATCTCTAAATGTAAATATTGATCTTTCCTATTTTTCTTTGATTAATCCCTGTGGTCTTAATGAAAATGACATGACTTCTTTAACTGAAATACTTTCCTTTGAGGTGAAAGTAGATACCGTGAAAAGCCTTTTTGTGAATTCTTTTTGTGAGGTATTCCTGAGGATTCCCTGTGGCTGGCAGTAAAAAAAATGAGGATTACCGGAGGAGTGGCAAGGGGAAGGCCAATAAGGACTCCCAGGGGTACAGCTACTCGGCCTCTTCTTTCCCGAGTAAGAAAGTCCCTTTTCGATGTTATAGGTGATAGGATCCAGAGAAGCCATTTTCTCGATCTTTATTCTGGATCAGGTGCAGTAGGGATCGAGGCCTTAAGCAGGGGAGCAGAAGTCACAGTTTTTGTAGAAAAGGATACGGTCTCGGTAGAGACGATAAAAGAAAACCTTGCTTCCTGTAATTTTTCGTTCCTATCAAAAATCTGGCAGAAAGATGTTCTTACCTTTCTCCCTTTTCTTCTGGAAAAAGAAAGATTTGACTTTATCTTTATTGCTCCTCCTTACTATCAGGGGTTGCAGGATCGGACCCTCGATATTATAGAAAGGAAAAATATAGGGAGAAGCTGGATTGTGGTGCAGCACTCGCGTCGGGAAAAAGTTAACTTAAATCGAAAAAATATCAAAATGTTTAAGCAGAAAAGATACGGAGATACGATTTTGAGCTTCCTTGATGGATCACATGCCTAACAAGCCCATAGTTCTCCTTTCTCATTGTCTTCTTAATCAGGCCACCAGGGCTGAGGAGACGATCACTGCCTCAGCCACGGAAAACCTGCTACGGCTTTTTTCCAGCTACCCGGTTCATCTAGAACAGCTTCCCTGTCCAGAGTTTTTATTCATGGGAAAAAGAAAGAAAAGGAGCAGAGATGAATGGGAGAGAATACCTGATTTTAAGAAATTCTGTGGTGAGCTGGCTGACCAGATAAAAGAGGAAGTAAAAAGATTTGACCGGAAAGAAACTTTTCCTTTGATTGCCATTGCTCGCTCTCCCTGTTGTTCTTCCAGAGAGGTTCACATAGGTAAGAGGGTTTTTGCTGGCAAGGGTATATTGGTTGAGGAATTGGAGAAAAGGATGAATTTGAAGTTCCTGGAATTCGACTTCAGAAAAATAGATGAATCACTCAACAGATTAAAGGTTTTCCTCGATAAGTACAAGAAAGTTGTGCCGTGAATTTCAGTGAAAAAAAACTAAATCTTTTACCGGACTCGCCGGGGGTGTACCTTTTAAAGGATGAAAAGGGAGAGGTTTTATATGTAGGTAAGGCCCTTTCTCTTAAAAAGAGAATACGCTCTTATTTTCAAAGAACAGGTTTTTCTCCAAGAATTCACTCGCTGGTGGGTCAAATCAAGGATTTGGAATGGGTAATTACCGATTCCGAGGCAGAGGCCTTTCTATTAGAGTCTAATTTGATAAAACACCATCGCCCTCGGTATAACATCCAGCTCAGAGACGACAAGTCCTATCCCTACATTAAACTCACCACTTATGAGTCTTTTCCACGAGTTTTTCTAACTCGGAACCCTAAAGAGGACGGTTCTCTTTACTTTGGTCCTTATACCAACGTCAAAGCAGCCAAAAAGAGTTTGGGGTTGATCCACCGTCTTTTTCCCTTGCGGAGATGTAAAGGAAAATTTAAGTTAAAATCTAGACCCTGCCTCAATTATCACATAAAGGAGTGTAGTGGTCCTTGTGTGAAAAAAATTAGCGCAAGAGAATATGGCTCCCTAGCCAGGGAAGTTTCTCTTTTCCTTCAAGGACACTATGAGAGTTTGCTTTCTCAGTTGGAAAAAGAGATGGAAGAGGCAAGTCGTGATGAAAGATTTGAGAGAGCAGCAAAATTGAGGGATTTAATCAGAGTTATTCATAGGATTGGTCAGACTCAGAAGGTGGCTTCTTTCCCTGGAGGGGATAGAGACCTGATTGGTGTTGCTGGTGATAGTGAAGAGGCCTGTGTAGTTGCCTTTCAGATCCGAGAGGGGAAAGTAGTGGATAAGAAACATTTTTTGCTCAAGATTGAGCAGGAAGATGAAGGTAGGGATATATTGGCCTTTTTCGTCAAGCAATACTATGCCAAAGTTTCCTTTATTCCCCCGGAGATACTCCTTCAGTATGAAATAACCGATCAGGCTGCAATTAACCGCTGGCTTTCGGAAAGGCGGGGAGGCAAAGTTAAGTTGGATGTTCCCCAGAGAGGAAGAAAAGTAAAGCTAATGCAGTTGGTGATAAAAAATGCTCGTCTCATTTTGCAACAGGAGAGAGGCAAAGAAAAAGACGAGGCGCTCCTGCAACTTAAGAAATACTTAGATGTAAAGGAAAAGCCTTCTCTCATCGAGGGGTTCGACATCTCTAATATAAAGGGAAAAGAAGCTACCGGGTCAGTAGTTGTTTTTCGGGAGGGAAAAGCTGAAAGATCGGGCTATCGAAGATTCAAGATTAAGACGGTCAAAGGAATAGATGATTTTGCTATGCTTTCCGAGGTGATAAAACGACGTTATCAAAGATCATTAAAAGAAAAACATCCTCTTCCTCATCTTATTTTGATAGATGGAGGGAAGGGGCAATTATCTTCCTCTCTGAAAACCCTCAGGCGACTAGGTCTGGATCACGTTTCTCTGGTAGGGCTAGCCAAAGAATTTGAGGAGGTTTATCTTCCCTTTAGATCTCTTCCCCTTGACATTCCCCATGACTCAGCTGCTTTACGGCTCCTGCAGGAAATAAGGGATGAAGCTCATCGATTTGCCCATTCCTACTACAGAAAAGTTCGCCAGAGAAAAATGAGTCGCTCCTCTCTGGATGATATCCCGGGGGTGGGGGAGAAAACAAAAAAGGCTCTTTTAACCCATTTCAGGTCGGTTAGTCTAATAAAAAACAAAAACTTAGAAGAATTAAAACAGATTCCCGGAATAGGAGAAAAAACAGCCAGAAGAATTCTTGAATGCTTGAAAGCATCAGGATTTCAATAATGTAAAGACTTCGAAAGGGTTTTGACAAGGCAAAATGCACGATTTTTTGAAGCTAAAGTTAAGTCCGTACTGGATAGGAGTCATATTCGAGAAAGGAAAGCTGGCGAAGATTTCCATCTGTTATAGCCAGAAAGATCTATATAGTAGTCTTAGGGCAGCCGGGAAGGGAGAGACAGGATCTTCTTCCTTGCTGAAACGGTTAAAGCAAGATCTACTCCGTTACTGGCAGGGGGGAAAGGTCTATTTTACTACTTACCCTTTAAAACTGGATGGATACTCCTCTTTTCAAAGAGAAGTATGGAGACTTACTCAAGGAATTCCTTATGGAGAGGTTCGTTCCTACAAGTGGATAGCGAGAAGAATGGGCAGTAAAGGATATCGGGCTGTAGGCCAGGCTTTGGCTCACAATCCATTTCCTCTCATTATCCCCTGCCATAGGGTGATTAGAGAGGAAAGAAGCATAGGAGGATTTTCAGCAGGGGCAGACATCAAAAGAAAACTTCTAAAAAGAGAAGGAATTTACTTGGCTTGCCTATATGAGTAAGCATGATATAATAGAGTCACGAAAATCTTTGAACGACTAGTCATTAATTAGGGATATAAAAGGGGGGGGATGATGGATTTTCTGGCAAAAATTTTCGGCACCCACCAGGAAAGAAACGTTAAGAGACTCCTACCTTTGGTTAACAAGATTAACAGTTTGGAAAAGAAGATGGCTAAACTTCCGGATAAGGCTTTACAGGGAAAGAAAGACGAATTTAGAGGGAAGCTGCGACCCGTTGTCACAGAGATTGACAGTTTAGAGAAGGAAATTGTCGGACTTCCTGAAATTGAGAAAGAAGCAGCAAAATTACATCTTCAAAAGAAAA
Organism: bacterium; assembly: GCA_046758525.1. GTDB lineage: Bacteria > Aerophobota > Aerophobia > Aerophobales > AE-B3A > AE-B3B. The sequence goes on along the minus strand of JBHIAL010000015.1, from coordinate 4,651 downwards.
GACAGGAGTTGGATAGCCTTTTTGAGGGTCTTTTGCCCGAGGCTTTTGCCGTAGTTCGGGAAGCGGCCAGAAGAACCATAGGCCTTCGACACTACGATGTTCAGTTAATAGGTGGTATTGTTCTTCATCGGGGAGGAATAGCCGAGATGGCCAATGGAGAAGGTAAGACTCTGGTGGCTACCCTGCCTGCTTATCTTAATGCCCTGGATGGTAAGGGAGTGCATGTAGTTACAGTAAATGATTACCTGGCCAGGAGGGATAGAGATTGGATGGGACCAGTTTATGAATTTCTGGGTCTTTCGGTGGGAGTTATCCAGAATCAAATGGACAATGTAAGTAGGCGTGAGGCTTACCAGTGTGACATCACTTACGGTACCAATAATGAATTTGGCTTCGATTATCTTCGAGATAATATGGCCCCTACCAAGGAGGATCAGGTTCAGAGAGGATTCAACTATGCTATTGTGGATGAGGTTGATTCTATCTTAATTGATGAAGCTCGCACTCCTCTTATTATCTCTGGTCCGGCAGAAAGGTCCACCGAACTGTATTACCAAATTGACAAGATAATACCTCGTTTGAAAAAGGGCAAGAAGGAAGAAGATGAGAAGGATTACGATTACGAAATAGATGAGAAGGACCAGACAGTAGCTCTTACGGATAGGGGGATTGAGAAGACCCAGAAGTTATTAGGGGTGAGGGACATCTATCAGATTAATCCAAAGTGGGGCAGCGAGCCGGCAACTCATATTCATCAAGCCATCCGTGCTCATGAACTTTACGAACGAGATAGAGATTATTTAATCAAAGATGGGGAAGTGGTGATAATAGATGAGTTTACCGGAAGACTGATGCCGGGAAGACGTTGGAGCGATGGACTCCATCAGGCGGTAGAGGCAAAAGAAGGGGTAAGGATAAGAAATGAGAATCAGACTCTGGCAACCATAACTCTACAGAATTACTTTAGAATGTACAATAAACTGGCCGGAATGACGGGAACAGCATCTACGGAAGCAGATGAATTCAAGAAGATTTATAATCTAGATGTAGTTGCAATTCCCACCAATAAACCGAGTGCCAGAGAAGAACTTTCTGATAGAATCTATCAGAAAGAGCGTGCCAAGTTTGAAGCTGTGATAAGAAAAATAGAGAAGCTCTATCGAGAGGAAAGACCGGTTCTGGTAGGGACAAGATCGGTAGAGAGATCTGAATTCTTGAGTAAGATGTTGAGAGAAAGGGGAATTCCTCATACGGTACTTAATGCTAAGTATCATGAAAAGGAGGCTCAAATTGTGGCTCAAGCAGGGCAAAGAAGAGCAGTGACCATAGCTACCAATATGGCCGGAAGAGGAACAGATATCAAAGTGGGGGAGGAAGTTGAGGAGTTAGGAGGATTGTTTGTCATCGGTACTGAACGTCATGAGTCTCGCAGAATTGATAATCAGCTTCGAGGAAGAAGTGGTAGACAGGGAGCTCCTGGTGCTGCCCAGTTCTATGTTTGTTTACAGGATGAATTGATGCGGATATTTGGCTCGGAGAGAATCGCTTCCCTCATGGAGAGGTTAAAAATTCCTGAGGATCAGCCTATTGAGCATCCCTGGGTGACCCGCGCCCTGGAAAGAGCGCAGCAGCAAGTTGAAAGAAGAAACTTTGAGATAAGAAAGCAGCTCTTAGAGTATGATGATGTAATGAACAAGCAAAGGGAAGTAATCTACAAAGAAAGACATAGTGTCTTGGAGGAAAAAAATCTAAGGGAAGATATTCTGGGAATGATAGATGATACCATTGAGAGTTTGGTATCTTTATATGCTGAGGAAAAAGTCAGACCGGAAGATTGGGATATAAGTGGCTTGGTTAAAAGGTTAGAGAAAATTTTTCCCATTACTTTCCCCTATCATGGTTTAAGGGAGATCTATGACCGCAAGCAGTTAATCAAAATGATAAAACAGGAGGTAAGAAAGGCTTACCAGAAGAAGGAAGAAAGACTGGGAGACGAGCTGATGCGGGCATTGGAGAGAATGATTCTCCTGCATACTATAGACTCTCAATGGAAGGATCATCTATATAGTATGGATGGTCTAAAAGAAGGAATTGGACTGCGAGGATATGGACAACGTGATCCCTTAATTGAATATAAGAGAGAAGCTTTTGAGATGTTCGAGGAATTGACGCAGCGTATCAAAGAGGATGTGACTGAGCTCATATTCAAAGTGGAAATTTCCCGGGAGCCTTCTTGGGAAAGAGTTTTAGTAGGAACTCCCCAGGTTCCTCAGTCAGCTCTAGTGGGAGCCGATCAGGAAAAAGGAAGCATGGGTACTAATCAGGAAGGGCATGTGCCTTACCGAAGGGGCAAAACAAAAATTGGTCGCAACGATCCCTGTCCCTGCGGTAGTGGAAGAAAATATAAGTACTGTTGCGGAAGAAGATAATAAAGTTAAGGAGATTTTGGAGTGAAGAGAAGCGGAGCCCAGGTAGTAGTTGAGGCTTTATTAAAAGAGGGAGTAAAAATCGTATTTGGATATCCAGGAGGAGCGGTGATTCCTCTCTATGATGTCCTTTACGATACGCCGGAAATCAAACATGTCTTAACCCGTCATGAGCAAGCAGCTGCCCATGCTGCGGATGGATATGCCCGAGCTACGGGCGGGGTAGGAGTATGTATTGCTACCTCCGGGCCAGGAGCAACAAACCTAGTTACCGGAATTGCCACTGCCTATATGGATTCTATCCCTCTAGTTGTTCTTACTGGCCAGGTTCCCACCTCCATGATTGGAAACGATGCCTTTCAGGAGGCAAATATAACGGGAATAACTTATTCTATAACTAAACATAATTATCTAGCGAAGGAAGTGGATGAGCTGCCCCGGATTTTAAAGGAAGCCTTTTACATTGCCAGGACTGGTAGAAAGGGACCGGTGTTAATAGATCTTCCCAAAAATGTACTAACCGGAGAGACTTCAGTTCCTTATCGTGAAGAAGTTCAGATTAGAAGCTATAATCCAAACTATAAGGGTAACCCCAAACAGATTAAACGGGCTGCCGCAGCTATAAACGAGTCTGAGAGACCTGTTATTTATGCTGGAGGTGGAGTGATCAGTTCAGGAGCATCGTCCGAATTAGTCGAATTTTCTCGTCGCACCAATATTCCGGTGACCACTACCCTGATGGGATTGGGGGCTTTTCCTGAAGACGATCCTCTTTCCTTAAAGATGCTGGGAATGCATGGAACCCGTTATGCCAATTATGCAGTTAGTGACACGGATCTACTTATCGCTGTTGGAGCGAGGTTTGACGACCGAATAACTGGCAAGATATCGGAATTTGCCTTGCACGCCAAGATCATCCACATAGATATCGATCCTACTGCTATAAGTAAGAATGTGAGGGTCGATATCCCTATTGTGGGTGATGCCAAAAATATTCTCTCTCAACTCCTCTCGGCTGCCCAAAAAGGAAAGAAAAGAGAGAGTTGGCACCAAAAGATTCGGGAGTGGGAAAAAAAGTACCCCTTAAAATACGAATTGGGCGGAGATTTGAAACCTCAGTATGTAGTGGAAATGATATACAAAGTGACCGAGGGAAAAGCTATCATTGCTACTGAGGTAGGCCAGAATCAGATGTGGGCGGCTCAGTTTTATCAATATACCAAGCCCCGGACTTTTATTTCCTCAGGAGGATTGGGAACTATGGGGTACGGTTTTCCTGCTTCAATTGGAGCACAGATTGGCCGTCCAGAAAAGATTGTTTTCGACATTGCTGGCGATGGAAGTTTTCAGATGAATATACAAGAGCTAGCAACAGTAGTCAATTACAAAGTTCCGGTCAAAATCGCTATTTTGAATAACGGATATCTGGGGATGGTTAGACAATGGCAGCAGCTATTTTACAAATCTCGTTACTCCCAGGTGAATCTAGAGGGTCACCCCGACTTCGTGAAAGTTGCAGAAGCTTACGGAGTTGAGGGAATCAGGGTGACAAAGCCGGAAGAGGTAGAGCCAGCTTTAAAAAAAGCTCTGAATATCGCCGGTCCAGTCGTTTTAGACTTTAGAGTCTCTCGGGAGGAAAACGTTTATCCTATGGTTCCGGCAGGAGCAGCTCTTACTCAGATTATAGAGGGACTGGCCTAATAACCAAACTTCAAATTTTCGGTGCCTGTAGTTCAGTGGAGAGGCCCTCGGCCTCCGGAGCCGATTTCAGCCAAGCCAAAACTCGAAATTCGCACAAGAATCCCAGATCTTTACCAAAGCTTCTCTTACATAGACTGTATAGATTTCCTTTTTTCCTCCTTTCTTTTTAGGAGTTGAGGGAATATGAGAATGGATCTTTCTAATGACATATTTTCTGTGTTTTGATGCGACTTTTCTGAAAAAATAATACACATTATAGAAACAAAAACAGGACAAAAACGAAAAAATCGGAGATTACTCAGAGTACGTCCTGTTGAGACTTTGCGCCTGTAGTTCAGTGGATAGAACGTCGGCCTCCGGAGCCGAAAGTCGCAGGTTCAAATCCTGCCAGGCGCACCAGCAGACCTCAGGACATCTTTCCTTAAGTATGGTAGACTCCTAAAACGTGATTCGTTGAAGCATAAGAATTTATATGTGTACCGAAGGACATTCCTCGGATCGAAGATGGCGCAGCCGGAGCCTTA
>JBHIAL010000014.1:0-12187 GCA_046758525.1 bacterium | reverse complement strand
CAGCCATAGCAGGATGACAAATATACAAAATCCAACCAAGTTTTGGGGTTATAGCTAAATATACTAAAATAGTATTAAATAATCAATTGATTTTGTTAATTTTAATTAGTTTTTCAGTAGCCCCTAATTAACCTTTCACGTCGTAGAGATCTTCAAGCTCAACCCGAACTTATACGGTCTGTCTTAATAGAGAAATGCCAAGCAAAGGGCATTTCAGTGCCAACTTTTGTGTCTATTGAAAACTCGCCTTATCGTGATGAATTAGAGAGTGAATGGAAGAATATGTTAGGACACCAGTTGCAGATATTGCCCCCTTTTGAACAATTCTGGGAGGAATTACCACGACTATTCAGTTGGTTAGAGGAAACTCGTCTTCCAGAGAGACTTGAATCAGTGCCAATTCGGGAAGAAGAGGATACTACCTGGACTCCTCCACCGACAACATGGAGTTGGGGCATTGGTATTCCATTAGAATCGATTCGCTTTGCGGCTACTAATCACCTATGTGTTGAACTTGAATACAGGAAGCAGGGATATGACATCAATCATTATCTAATAGAGCCATATTCACTTCGTCGTACCAAGGAAAATAATCTGATAATTCGCGCAATTAAAGTAGAGACTGAAGAACCTAGAACCTTCCGTGTCGATTGGATACAAAGCATAAAAGTAACTCCAAAACCATTCAAACCTAAATACCAAATTGAATTCTCGCCAACAGGTCCAATAACAGCTTTGCCAACCCCCAGAAAATCAAATTCAGATTTTTTAGGCATGAAATCCTCAAGAAAAAGCGGGGGCTTCTCATCTGGGTCAAAGACAGACAAAACACATTTTGGTCCTATATATATTTTTGAGTGTTCTTATTGCGGCAAGAAGTTCAAGAGGACAAAATACCATTCAAGGCTAAATCCGCACAAGGATAGAAACGGAGGGAATTGTCCAGGAAGAACGGGTTATTTGGTAGAAACTCGCTATGACTAATATGAGAAACAAAATATAGAAAATGAGTAGTAAAAAGACATGTATAGGAATTTATAATGGGTTGCTCATTATGAGGGGGTGATTATGAATAAACTCAGCTACGAAGAGATTGAGTTTATAACCAAATGCCTGAAAGAAGGTAAGCCCCTGCCTTATAATTACAGATATGCTATTCCTTTTGAGACAAATAAAGAATACGAGCTAAGTTATGACGGCCAAGAGCGAGAAGAGGATATACTTGCATATCCTATGGCAGTTCCTCTGCAACGTGTAAAGACTTTCGATAACCCCGAAAGAGCCCAAAGGTCTTACGGGGCAGGTGGGAATGATGGGTGTACTAATAGACTGATATTCGGCGATAACCTTCAGGTTTGACGAGTAAGAGAAATTTATGAGAAATAAGAAGCCATTGGTATTCCAAAGACTCCTATGGGAGGAGAGTATAGAAGCAGTAAGGCAAAGTTTAAGATTTAAAGATTTTAAGAATTTCCGAAGACACCTTCAAGAACACCTTCCACAGAACTCCAGCTATGTTCGTGAAAGATACACTCGTTCCATAATTCGTTGGTTCTTTCCAGAGCAATCACTTAATAACCTTCTTACCAAAGTATGGCGTAGTTATAATGATACTCAGATTCTTAAAGATGTTATGCGTTATTTTTATCTTGAAAAAGAGCCAGTAGTAGCAGAGTTTATCTGCAAACACCTGATCCTTTTGGATCCAGGAACGACTATCCGGTCAGAATATCTTAAGGATTTCTTGATAAAGAAATATGGAACGGTTAAGAGCGAACCTCTGCACTGTCTCAGTGCTGCAATTCGTGATTTAGGTTTTACTTATCACAATAAGAAGCACACAATCGTGAGGAACTTGCAATTGCCCAAAACAGGTCTCCTTATTTTGGTTCATTACCTTCTTGCTCCAACACCTCAAACAGTGGCCTTGGAAGAGATACTGGCCCATAAATTTTGGATGTGCTTAGGAATCACAAACCAAAGTACAGTAAAAGAGATTCTAAAAGAAGCAGATACGAAAGAGATGATAGCCAAGTATGTAGTTGCTGATCAATTAGAACAGATCACTACCAGGTATACATTGGATGAGTTTTTGCAAAAGAGGATGAAATTATGACTATTGTGGATCTTACGAAAATAGTTAGAAAATTCAAAGAGAGACCTCTTCCTGGAAGAAAACTCTATATATGGCGTGGATCAAAAGGAAAATTACTGAACTGCCTTCCGATGCATATCGTTCGAGAATTGGATATCCTCCAGATAGCGCCTGAGGGAGGGATTGATGAACCAATCCAGGTTCGAAAGGCAGTTAATAAGGCAATAACTCAAAAGTTAGAAGAGTACATAACAGATTTGGACGGACAACAGATTTTGGTAGTATCAAATGTCTATCTCTTGGCTCGATACAATGTTCCTCTAAGCTCTTTTTATGAGGGCTATTTTAGTGATAAAACAATGGTAGTTTTGGTTGTTCCTAGGGAAAAAGTCGATACTAATACGCTGCCAGGCTATGTATCTTTTGAAGAAGATGCTACTTTCAAATATCTTATGGAGGTTCTACCAGAGGAACACAGGTCCAATATAGTTGAGGAGGTATAGTGATGCTCCCTATTGGTGAGCTTATCAGAAGAGTTCCTGAAAGACCAGAGGGGACTATTCTTCTTTCTATTGCAATTAGAACTCCGGAGAAGACAGTTAAAACTTATCGATTTACCCCTAATATTCGGGCATGGATCGAAGAGATTTTAGAGAAGGTTTCTACATGTAGCGGCGGGTACTGGGTGCAGGCTGAATATGGTGCTGTGAAAACACATTTTTTAGCAACATTGACTTGCCTTATAATGGATACGTCAAAAGAACTATGGAATAAGGTAAAGCATGAGGAAATCAAAAACCTGAGACACCGGTTGGAAGAGATAAGGCTATTCCCTGTAGTCTTCAGCCTTAAGGGAGAGGCTGGCGTTGACGTACAAGACAATCTCCTCAAGGTAATAGAAGACAAGATTGAAGAATCTCTTGAGAAGATTGGTTTAGAAGACAAGATATCCATAACTACTGAAGATGAGGTAATCGACTGGTACAAAACACGGCCTGGTGCTTTTAGAAACCCAATCGATGACTTTATCAGAGGGAAAACCAGTACAAATCCTGAACACCTTGGGAAAAAGGAATTATCGCAATTAATTATTGAGTATTGTAAAGATACCGGTTTTCGCCCAGAGATAACTACCTCCACTAAGGATAGGATCTCTCATATCTATCACCAACTTAAAAGTCAGGGCTATCACGGTCTCCTTTTCGTAATAGATGAGTTTGAGGCATGGCAAAGAAGGCACCCCATTGATTCGGCGGCCTATGCCTATGATGAGGAGTTCTTGGAAACACTCTCTTGGGTCCTCCCCAAAGACTTGGGATTAGAAATATTTACCATTGTGGCCTCCCAGGTACCTGCTCCTGCAAAGTTAAGAGGGGATAGAGGAGATCGATTTGCTAACATTGTTTTGCTCAGGGATGAGAGAGAATACGGGGAGATTGTGACAGAAAGGGTTCGGGAGTTGGTTAAGGAGAGGCAACCTGAGATCGATCAGTATTATGAATATTACTTCAAGGAGTTTAAGTTCCTAAAAAATATCCCGAAAGGGTATTTTCACACTATCTTTCCATTTCAGCCACGAACTTTTGAAGCCATTCGTAGGATTACTACCATTGCTAGAGACCTTCCCACCGCCCGGTTAGGTATTTGCGTCATCTATGATGTGATAGGTAATCATAAAGTTCTATCCCGAGATTCGTTGGTCATGGTGAGCGATTTGATGTACTCAAAGGACCTTTGTGATGCAATGGAGACAGAAGCCTATCGTGAGGCTTATAGGGCCTATCAGGCAGCTATTAACAGCCTTGATGACTACGATTTAGATGAAGAAGATAGAGACCTTGCTGATAAGATAATAAAGACCCTATTTCTTATGTTTATTGCCTATAAGGATGCCCCAAAATCTCTTTCTATACAGGAGATTACTGAAGCAACGTTAACTTCTAAAGGTATCCTTAAGGAAGGGGAAGACAATGTGTTGAGAGTGTTAAATACTATCCGAGACCTGCCTCAAGTCTATTATACCAAAGAAAAAGGAGCAAGTTTTAAGGTGGCAGAGAGGGAAACCCGACCAGCTCAAATCTTTGGCACCACAAAGAAGAAGGTTAAGGATGAACATGAGATCAAGAACAAATGAGAAGAGGGATTGATTCTTGATTTGTACCACACAGATAGTGTAGGAGAGGGGCTCTTTAATGGCTTTGAGTTCGATCATATAACTGGAAAAACAGCTGAATATTTAAGGATAGAATATCCGAGTGAGGCAATTATAACCAGATCCTGGCGAGAGGAATATGGTGCCAAACTTGACGAAGTTCATTTCAGAGTTGTCTTCATGACAAGAAACATAGATTTCTCCTCTGGGGATATAGAGGACCCACGCATTGCAGTTTGTATTCCCTTACCATTGTCAAACGCTGCTTTAGAAACAGCGTGGGATTATTTGGCAATCCTGAAGATGGAAGAATACTATATTTCGCAGACTGGCAGTGAGGCCGATTTGATAAAGGAGTGGATAAAAACAAAGAAAAGAGAAGTAATCAGTAATCTTTTAAACAAACAAATCGGGATTTATAGAGAAGGCAGGATATTTACCAAGCAGGCCATAGGGATAGACTCAAAAAAAGTTTTCTCAATAGGGAAGGTAGATAAGATATTAGATGTTCTTATTCCGTTATTGCTATCAAATACCTATACAACACCACTTATTGATGCCTCAATTTTCCGGAGGAAGTTTAACAGTAGTGAAGCCAAAAAGGTCTTCGAGGGACTTTTCAAGGGGAATAAAGGTTCAAGTGCCACCAGCACCTGCGACAATTTTGCCTCTGGTTTAGGCCTTGCTAGTTTGGAGAACCCAAGAGAATTTGAATCCGAAGGGAATAAGGTCTTTGAGTATATTGAGAATGCGTTAGGCCAGGCTGATGAAATTCATATCTGGAAGTTATATCGGGACTTACAAAATTACCCCTTTGGCTTAACTAAGGAGATAATTACTCTACAAGTTTTAGCTTTTGTTCGCTATGGAAAACCTGCTTGTGAAATTAGCCTCAAACCTATGAATCGATTAGGTCTGCCTGGAAATCGTATAACCTCATTTAATATCCCTGACATTGAATGGAAAGGAAGATTCGAAGAGGATTTTGATATCCTTTGCCCTATGGCTGGACCTACTTGGAACGATGTTCTTTCGTTAGCCCGGTTCATAAATCGCAATCTAAAGGAGGCTACAAAGCCAGATGAAATAAAAGAACAAGAGAGGCAGTTATTACTTTCTTGTAAGGAGATTAAGGATCGAATTCCCCACATTAAAGGAAATCTCAAAATCCTTTCAGATAAATTTGGTGAGCCGATAGAGGAAAAGATCCCCAAGATACTGGAAGGGCTAGAGAAGATAACCGAAGCCAACACTTTTACAGAGTTTTATTCATTAACCAAGGGTTATGAGGATTTGAAAAACGATTTTGAGATTTTTGAAAAAGTGGATGCTTTAGATAGACAGAGCACGGAACTTTTAAACATTAAGTCCTATCTTGATGGTGCAGTACTGCAAGAAAAAGACAAACTTGATGGAGACAGATTCCTTTTGCAGCAACGCTTGACGCTCTCCAGTTTGTTTGATAACCCTTTGCTTATAAGAAGCATAAAAGATCAGTTTCAAAAATTTAGGACTGCTTATCAAAACCTCTATCAAAGATTACATCGAGACTATTTTGAAGAAATTAGGGAGTTAAGGGAAGAATTGGAATCAGCCACCATGAGGATAGAGGCTATCTCTCGGTTAAGCAGAATTACAGAGTTACATTTCTCTGATGAAAAGGAGTTAGCAGCACAGTTTCAGGACCTCCTAAAGCAAACTGAGCTCTGTCCTAACAAAGACCCAGTATCCGTAGAGACAAGCCCGCTATGCTCAGAGTGCAAGTTTGAAGTGACCAATGAACCGCCAAAGGGAAAAACGAAAGCCCTTCTTTTAGAGATAGATAAGGTGTTGGAAGAAAGGAGTAGAAGACTGGCACAGGCGCTGACCAAGAAGATACTTGAGGAGATTAAGGAGGACAGGCTCAATAAATTGGTGAAAGTTGCTGGCATAGCAGATTTAACGAAATTTGCCCAAATCCTTGATGATGAATTAATATCCTTGGTCAATGAGATTCTTAAGAAGGCGAATATTAAGACTGAATCCTACCCTGTGTTTGAGAATCTAAGTAAAAGATATGGTATGATCGAAGAGGAAAAGATCGAAGAGATAGTAAGAGCGTTCAAGGAGGAACTGGACAAGGCCTTTAAGGAGGCAAAGAAAAAACATATTGGTAAGAAGGTAAGGATTAGTTTGAGGTAAAGATGAACAAAAGCGTAGCAGAGTTCATAAAAAAATACGGTGTGCCTTACGATCCGGAGACAGACGATTATGATGTTGAACCGTTTCAGAAGAGTTTTGACAATGCCTCCAAGTCGTCGAAAATCTACATGATGCATATGTACTGGACAAAGCAGGATCCTTATGTGGTAAAGCAATTCATTGAGCATTATACAAAGCCAGGTGATATTGTACTCGATGCCTTTTGCGGCACGGGGATGACAGGGGTAGCAGCGATGATGTGCGGAAGAAATGCTGTCCTTACTGAGATCTCTCCTGCCTGCATCCATATTGCTCGAAATTATACCACGCCGATAGAGCCGCATATTTTAGAGAGGGCTTACTACAAACTGCGAGAAAAGGTGGAACCTGAAATAGGATATTTTTATAAGACCAAGTGCCATAATTGTAAAAACCAAGATGCCCAGATCGCCAATACAACCCTTTCTGATGTACTTGGATGTCCCCGTTGTGGTGCAGAGGTGTTATACGCTGGTGATGGCCGTTGGGAAAGGATGAAGAAAGGAGAGAAATTTAGAAAGATTCTTTGCCAGAACTGTGGCTATGAGTTTACCAAGGCAAAAGCTGAATTTGTCAGGATTGAGCCAATTGAAATAAGGGTGGACTGTCCAAGGTGCAAGGCAAGGGGGGAGAAAAAGGTGAAACCACTTGATAACGAAGATTGGCGAAGATATATCGACATTGAAGGTGGTGAGAGCTTCATAAACAAGTTGGGGAATGAGGTCTTGGAGGAGATGAAAATGAAAGAAGGGCTGGACAAAATACCACCTAAAGAGCCACCCTATTGGTATCCAAGGGATGTGAAGTTTCCTATTGGATATAATACACGTCAACCACTGAAGCGAGGTATTATCCATCCCTACCAGATGTTCTCGCGGAGAAATCTGATTGCGCTATCTATTCTATGGCATTACATAGATGAGATTGAAGATGAGAAGGTGAAGGATAAGATGAGGTTTGTATTCACAGGGATACTGTTCAATGTAAGCCTCATGTACATGTGGCGGGAAAGTGGTAAAGGTGGGCTTCGAAAAGGCACACTTTTTATTCCCTCGATGATTCAAGACATGAATACTACTGAAGCTTTCGCAAGTAAGGTTAACGATCTGCGGCTGGGAATGAGCACAATTTACAACACAAAGTCTTCAAAAACTCTCACAAAATTACACTCTGCGCTTCATCTGAATGATTTGCCTTCTTCATCTGTGGATTATCTTTACTATGATCCCCCTTACGGAAAGAATATCAACTACAGTGAACTCAATATTATGTGGGAAGCCTGGATAAGCAATCTAACAGAGACATTTGAAGAAATACTTGAAAATGACAGTCAAAGTAAGGATCGTGCAGCGTATGAGACCATGATGACAGAGGCATTAAGGCAGAGTTGGCAGCTATTGAAACCGGGTCGGAGACTTACAATAGTTTATAGCTATGCAGATCCCTCTATGTATAGAACTGTTCAAAAGATGGCGCATGAGGCAGGTTTTCTTGATGAGGGTGATGTGCTTCATATGAATTCTTCGATGAAAACACAAGCTCAAATGAATTCTGATAAGACCCAACAACGTTTTTTGGTCATTAATTTTATAAAGCCTAAAGAAGGAGAAAGAAAAGCGATAGAGAAGCCCGAAGATATTGAATATGATGTAATCCGAGTAATCCAGGATTTTCTTACTAAACACCCTGGTAAGAGCAGGGATTACATTTACGACCAGGTAATAAAACAACTCTTTACCACTGTGAAGATTCAGAAGTTTGATCTTGACGAAATTCTCAAAAATTTCTTCCGTAATGTAGGGGATGAATGATATGCCCCTGGTACTTTGCTTTCCAGAAAGGAAGAAGGTGAACAACAGAGGGATTTATTTGAGAAGCCAACACTTGAACATCCCGAAAAAGAGGTTATCTTGCAACTTCAAGAGTTCCTGAAGAAGTATAAGCGAATTCCTTATAGCGAGTTGAGAGAGTTTTATCTTCGGAAGATCGACATACCCTTAGAGAGAAGCCTTGATGACATAATCAAAGAGAATTTTAAAGTTGAAGACGGCAAAGTACGCCTTCCCACTCCCGTGGAGCAGGAGAGAATGCAAGATATATCTATCCAATACCAGATTCGGATGATTAGAAGCTTTCTGGACGGTAAACTTGACCGTATACCTGAGCCTAAAGAGCTATGTGATTGGGTGGAATTTTCTTATGAGAATGAATTCTATAAAGAAGGGGCACAGATATTTAACCTAATAGATGAGGATAAAATAAATGAGACACGCTATAAAGAAGTAAAGAAAATGGCAGAGGTGTGCAGGATAAAGTGTGAATGAGAACAGGAGGTAAAAATGGATAAGGGTTTAATTACTCCCCCAAAAGCCTTTGAAATTCCTATATTAAAAGTTCTTATCAAACTAAAAGGTAATGCGGTTCCAAAAGAGGTCTTAAAACAGCTAGAAAAGGAGGTAAGATTACTCGATGGTGATTGGCAATCAATGGAATCAGGAGTAATTAGATGGCACAATAACGCAAATTGGGCAAAGTATAGGTTAGTTAAAAAAGGTGAGCTAGATAGTCCAAGGCATGGGATATGGCGTGTTACAGAAAAGGGTAGGAAGAGGTGTGAACAGGAAGGACCTTTTTACGATCAGAATAAATACAAACCTATAATTCCTCGCCCTTATAAGCCAAAAGGCGGACTTAGAAAGCAAAAATTGATTGATCCCAGTCTAGTTACTACTGATTTTCTACAAAGATGGGGAGTCAAGCAAGGATTAGACCTTTTTGAATTAGGTTTAGAAGGGGTAAAGAGGAAATATATAGAATACTACCGCAAAAAGAAGGGATTAGAAGATGAACACCTGCTCAAGATTATTAAAAGGACAATGAAAGAGATCAAAACATTTCTGAATGGAGACTCTTCAACGACACCAACTCCTGAAAAGCTCTGTCAATGGGTGGATTATTGCTATCTTTTTGAGATGTATTGGGAAGGAACAGTGTTGTTTAATAAGGTCCCGGAGGACTCTATTTCTAAAGAATTATACCGGCGAACTAAGAAGATAGCCGATGCTTGCCAAAATAATCTATGACAGTTAGGTTTTAGAGAATAAGATATGGCCAAATTTACTTTTCTGGATGCAGCATACGAAATTCTAAAAATAGAAGGTAAGCCAATGAAGCCAGAGCATATTACCCTAAGAGCGTTAGATTTGGGATTGTTAAGAACTAAAGGCAAAACCCCCGCTAACACTATGACCGCATCTCTTCATTGTGATATCCGTGACAATGGCTCTCGCTCGAGATTCATAAAAGTTGGCCCTAATCAATTTGGTCTTATCGGTTGGGCAAAGCGCTATGGTATTGATGTTAGTCAGATTCGACCAAGAAGAGTTGGGAAGGTCACTCGGGTTCCCAAAACAGAAGGCTTTAGTGAAATTGCTGACTACCAGCTACTCTCTTTGGTTAAAAATGAAGTGAGAGATATTAGGAGCTTTCTAAAAGGTAGTTTAAATCCTTATCCTAACAATGAGAAGTTGGGTTTTTGGGTCTGGTTTTCCTATATCCTTGGTCTCTATCGGGAAGGTGCTCTTATCTATCGAAAGATAGATAAAGACGCAGTCTCTTCTGACTTTTATAACATAATTAGAAAAATAGGTTTGGCTTGTGAGCAGAAAGCGAGATAAGAATGTCTAAAATACCAGATGATCTAATTGAATATTTCGAGGGAATCATCGTTGATTCTGCAGCATCTGCTAATTTGTTAGTCCTTGATCCAAAAGGATATTTAGATTTAAGGCAAGAATACAAAGACCAGACCGGTAAGGTTTGGAGAGTCTATCGTTACTATGAAAATGACCTTGCTTTCAGGAGGGACTATAGGGAAAGACCTTCTGATTTGGACTTTGCCTCTATTGTTTGGGTAACTTTACCAGAAGGCAAAAAGAAAATTGATCTGAGTTTTATTTCCGATGTTATTTCCAGGGCAGATAGAATGATTGATTTAGGTATAGAAAGCGTATTGAGTAAGCTATTTCCTAAAGAAACCTGGCCAGATAATATCTCTGTATTTGAAAAACAGATAGGTAGAAATCTATCCCACTTTTCTTCTCATTATAGGGAATTACGCAATAGGATTCGTCCTCCCATTCCACTTAATAAGAACCACATTGAGGCTATCATTTTAGCTTGCCGGAACCCATCTCTCCCAATGAATGAGATAATATTTGAAGAGACAGAACCTATTGCTATGGTTCAGCGTTATTTGAAGATAGTCGGGCAACATAATTTAGAGGAACAAGAGATAAGACTATTAAAGACGTTAGTATTAGAGAGTTGCAAGGTAGATACAAAACAAATTATTCCCTGGATTATAGAAAAACATTATGAGATTGCCACCTTACTTTATTCCTATATGATTCTCAAAAGGTATGAGGTAAGCAACCCAATTACTCTCTTAAAGGGTCTGGGGATGTTAGGTTTCGATCCAGAAGAGATAGGGAGCCAACTGGATAAAGTTACTGATTTGTTAAAGGAAGATAATCTTTTATTTGAAAATGTCATAAAAATTGCTGAAAGGGAAGTCAGTGAGCGAGATATGGATACTCTCATTAATAAACTCCCTTTTGAGAAAAATAAGGAAATAGCCCATGCTATTCTGCAGGAGTCTTCGCCACTTCTTGTCTTAAGGCTTGTCGTTCATCTTTTAAATAGACTTATTAGTGATAAGTCACTTAATAGAGAATCGTTTTCTTGGGCAAAGGGATTACATCTCCATCCTATTTTTCAAAGCGGTGCACCAATGACTAATTTTACCACTTCTGCCCAAGAGATGCTTTCGTTTCTTAAAGAGATAGCATTTGTACAAGAGATAGTTAGAATATCTTTCAAACCTAAAAGGGAGATAGCTTCATTACTTGATTGGTATGAAAAGACACAGGCCTACCGGTTGGAGTTAGCCTTAGCCAGAGCAAATAGACATCTAAAGATTGTTAGTGATCAAAACTTGAAGAATTCGCTTGCTCAATGGCTTGAGACTTTGAAGGGTGAAATTTTTGGATTTCTTGAGAATGTCGATTTGAATCTCGCAGATTTGATTGCAAAGGATATGAAAGGATACTTGTGTCACCCTCGCCTTTCTATCAATATATTAAGGGACTTTATCTTGAAGAAGGGTATAAGGCCTTCAGATAAATCTCGGATATGGATTCTTGTCTTTGATGGCATGCGTCTTGATACCTGGAATGAGGTGATCAAGCCAATACTTTCTTCTAAATTTGAGATAAGTGAAGAGAAGTTGTATTTATGCCCATTGCCTTCTTATACAGATATTGCTCGGATATCATTACTTGCAGGGGATCTGCCTTCGACATGGAAGGATTATCAAGGGGATTGGACTAGTGATCATAATATTTTAGCTTCCAGACTTTTGGGCCTCTCTCGACAGGAAGGAAAACGAAATTTACGTATTATTACGGCAAGTGAAACTGATTATGCACAGCGAAGGCTCGATTTTGAACTAAGACCATACAATGTATTGATTTATAATTTAAGTGACGATTGGATTCACGACTATAGGGATGACGTTTGGGAATTAAATCAAGAAATAAAGGGAAAATTAGAGAGAAATATATTGTTTGATTTAGAAGGTCGGATAAGTGATGATGATTATATCCTTGGAACCTGCAACATACTGCCTGTTTCGCAGGCAATTCGAAACAGGCCAAAGT